>CAJOQS010000245.1 GCA_905236925.1 uncultured Lachnospiraceae bacterium
AGCATAAAAATCTGCCATCAGAGACGAATCCGATGGCAGAAAGTTTTTGTTTTTTTAATTGTCTACTTGACGGGGAGCGGTTCAGAAGGACAGGCTCCTTCCGCTTTTCTTTATACTTCAGTTTTCATTGCGCTTCCGATGAGCCAGCATATTCCGAAGGCCAGCATGTCCACCGCAACGATCGTCGACCCGACAGGCGTGCCAGCAAGGATCGATATCAGCATTCCCGCAAGCGCGCAGACCACCGAGAGGACCGCCGAGCAGATCGTTACCGAACGGAAGCTTCCGAACAGACGCATTGCGGAAAGTGCCGGGAAAATAACCAGTGCCGAGATCAACAGGGATCCGACAAGGTTCATCGCGAGCACTATGACCATGGCGATCACGACTGCGATCAGGAAGTTGTACCTTCCCGTTTTTGTTCCGGTCGCCGAGGCAAAGGATTCATCGAAGGTGACCGCAAATATCTTGTTGTAGAACAGCACGAATATCACAAGCACAACAGCCGAGAGAATCGCGCAAAGGACTACTTCTTTTCTCGTAAGAGTGAGGATCGAGAGTGATCCGAACAGTGTGCTGCACACATCTCCCGCAAGGTTCGTTGATGTTGAAAAAACATTCATCAGAAGATAACCGATCGCGAGAGCTCCGACCGAGATCATCGCGATCGCGGCATCTCCCTTGATCCGGGCGTTCTGACCCTTTCTGAGCAGCAGTACGGCGCTGACGACCGTAACCGGAAGCACGAGCATCATATTGTTTGAAAGGTTCATTACCGAAGCTATCGCTATGGCTCCGAAGGCCACATGCGAAAGACCGTCACCGATGAACGACAGGCGCTTGAGCACCAGCGTCACACCCAGCAGAGATGAACAAAGCGCGATCAGCACTCCTACTATTATGGCGTACCTGACAAACGGGTGCTCCATGTATAAGACGAGTTTCTGCATCATTTGTTTTCACCGTCCTCCCCCTGTTTCAGGAAGAACCTTCCCGCATCGCTTTCCGTATATTGATCCTTGGTTCCGAAGAAGTTTGCTTTGCCTACGTGAAGAACATGGCTGGCATAACGTACGGCAGCCGCGATATCATGCGAAACCATGATGATGTTTATCCCCTCTCGGTTCATTTTCGCTATCAGCTCGTACATCTCAAGGGTCACGCGCGGGTCAAGCCCGGAAACAGGCTCGTCAAGAAGCAGGACCTTTCTGGCCGCGCAAAGCGCACGCGCGAGAAGGACACGCTGCTGCTGTCCGCCCGACAGATCCCTGTAGCACCTTTTCTTCAGGGCTGTGATCCCCATCCGCTCCATATTTTCGTTGGCAAGAGCATGCTCGGCCCTGCTGTAAAAAGGCCTCAGCCCAGTTCTGTTCTGACATCCCGAAAGAACTATCTCCTCCACGGAGGCAGGGAAATCCTTCTGTACGATCGTCTGCTGAGGCAGATACCCTATCTCGTTCCGCTTCAGTCCGTCTCCCATTATGATCTCGCCGCCTATCGGCTCCTGAAGTCCCAGAAGAGTCTTCATAAGAGTCGTCTTTCCGGAACCGTTCTCTCCGACTATGCAGAGATAGTCGCCGCTGTTCACGGTGAAATTCAGTTTATCCTCAACAGCAACTCCGTCATATCCTATGGAAAGCTGTTTTGCCGTTATCAAGCTCATTGCTGCTCCTTGCTGAATGCTCCGCCCGCTCTGTAAACGCAGGCGTTTGGTTATCCTGCGGAATCAGGGATCACCCTGTATCTCAATGCTTTGATGAGAATATTCAGGTTTTCTTCCATGATTCCGATATATGTTGTTCCGTTTTCAATATTTTCAGATGTTACCGACTGCATTGAATCCAGAGTCAGTATCTGCTGATCTCCTGTTTTTGTATTCTCGCGGATCGTTCCGGCTATTCTCCCGTCGCTTCCGTCAATCACAAGGATAGTCGAGAGCCCCAGTGTGTCGATCTTATCCGCCAGGAAGATGATCGTTTCAAAGCTTGCCTCGGTCTCCGCCTCGCATCCGGCAAAAGCGGCGTAATAGCTGAGTCCGTAATCATCCGTCAGATATCTGAACGGGAAGCGGTCGCCGAACAGAAGGGTCTTAAGTGCCGCCTCTCCTGTTTTCTCCATATATTTCCTGTCCAGTTCAGACAGCTTATTTATATAAGCATCTGCATTCTCCGCGTACTTCTTTGCATTGTCGGGATCAGCTTCAGCAAGCTTATCCGCAATCGCATCGCACAGAAACGCGGCGTTTTTCAGGGACAGCCATATGTGCTCGTCATATTCTTCCTCGTCTTCGCCATCTTCATCATGATCATGTCCGGACTGCATTCCTTCGACAACCTCTTCTGTTTTGGCCTTGTCTCCGAGGATATCCATCAGGTTGATAACGGTCATATTCTTATTGATCGCTTCCGCGAGGGCATCCTCAACCCATTCGTCCGACTCGCCTCCGACATAGATAAAAACATCGCAGGTCGACAGCTTCATGATATCCCCGACTGAGGGCTGATAGCTGTGCATATCGACACCGCTGTTGAGAAGAAGCGTAACCTCCGCTTCTCCGGCCATGTCGCCCAGAATATTAAGGGTCCAGTCATAAATCGGGAAAATGGTGGCAACGATCGTGAGTTTATCCGATCCCCGCTCCGTGCCCGCTTTACCGCACGCGGTCATTCCTGCAAGAGACAGGATCAGAACAGCGATCAGCGCGATCCTCTTCATCACTTGCGGCTCCCTTCCGAATCGGAATCCACACAGTTTTCGCACAATCCGTATAAGACCGTGCGGGTGGAATTCACTTTAAACGCGTGTTCGGCAAAGATGTGCTCATTCATTGCCGCCAGTTCATCGCACTCCAGATGGATCAGCTTGCCGCACTTCTCACACTTGCAGTGAAAA
>CAJOQS010000246.1 GCA_905236925.1 uncultured Lachnospiraceae bacterium
GGGAATCCATAAGATTCTTAAAAAAATTAGCCATAAATAACCAACGCCCCTTACCTGGAATAATCTCGGGCACCGAATATGCCGGTCCCGACCCTTACATGAGTTGCGCCTTCCTCTATGGCGACCTCAAAATCCCCGGTCATGCCCATGGAAAGCACATTCATAGTGATATTATCAATGTTTTTCGAAGCTATGTCAACACTAAATTCCCGCATTTGCCTAAAATACGGCCTGTTGGATTCGGGGTCTTCGGTATAGGGTGCAACGGTCATCAGCCCCCTTACACGAACATTCGCAAGATGTGAAATATCCCGAACCACAGACTCAAGCTCCTCGGGTCTGATACCGAATTTTGACTCCTCCTCCGCCACATTGACCTCAAGCAGTATATCCGTAATTACATCTCGCTTGGCGGATTCAGTGTCAATTACCTCGGCAAGCTTTACGGAATCAACGGAATGGATCATCTCGACCCTGCCGATTATATATTTGACCTTATTGCTCTGGAGATGGCCTATCAGATGCCACTTCACGTCATGGCTGACGGCTTCCATTTTCCCGCAGAGCTCCTGAACGCGGTTTTCACCGAAAACTGTCTGTCCGCAACTGAAGGCCTCGTCAACGGCCTCAGGCGGATTCAGCTTGCTGACCGCTATCAGCGTAACCTCGCTGCGATCCCTTCCCGATCTTGCGCACGCTGCTTTAATTCTGTTTTCAACCGATTCAAGATTCTCTGCTATCATATCCGGTATCCCTTCTCAGTAGATTATCTTGCCCTCAACGGCATCCGAGGAATTCAGGGCGATATGGTCATAAAGCCTGAGCCCGTCCTTGGTATTCTTCTTAACGATCACGTATTCGTCATTGTGCCTGAGCTTTTCAATACGCGTAAACACATAATAGCCCTTATTTACGCAATACACGCCTTCAAGCGAATTAACCGGCATGAGCTTCACGCTCATCCGGTCTCCCGTTTCAGGGTTCACGAGCCAGTCATTCTCGTTAAGTACCGACATGTCGATATATGCGTAATAACCGTCGGAATAATACTTGGGAGTATAGATATTGTCGTAAGCGACGTTGCCGTTGTCGACATCATAAACCTCGCGCTTCAGGACATAACCGCTGTAACCGTCCTCGACACAGAAAAAGCTTAGAGGCACGAGATAATAATCCTTGTGGGTGACCGCGGTCTGCGGTATTTTAAGTCCGACCTCGGTCTCGCGGTCAAATTCGATGGAAACAAACCTCGAATCGATATACTCGGACATATATTTCGAGAGCTCTATCTGCGCGAGATAATCCTCTCCCTTCCGCAGGAGCTTCAGATTACCTTCGATCGGCGTAACCGAACCGTTGATATATATTTTGGCTGTTCGTGTTTCAAGGTTATTGATATAAAAGGCTTCCGAAACAAGAGCAACTATAGACCATTCCTCACTATCGCAGATCCGGTAAACGGGATCTGATGAAGAGATCAGTCCCGTGGCACGCAACGACGAGGTGGTTTTATCGGTGTTCTTAAAAAGAGCGCTGTCCACACCGTCGATCGTGAGTCCGCAGTACTTGTCGGAGGTATAGGAAATCACGCCCGATTTGGGAGTCCTGACAGCGTGAAACTCGGACGAACCCGAGCCTGAAGCGGACATGCTCTCCATCATCTCAAGAGCGTTATTGCTGACATAATCGTAAATATTCTCGACCAGATTCCTTTTAAAGCCGTCGATCCATGTAAGATCGCTGCCGTTGAAATCCTTCATGTTGGTTGAGATCATGGATTTGATACTTCTTATCTCGTCGGATGAGAAGCTTATTTCCTCCATATCGGCGTTCAGTGCGGCATAGATATTGCTGCCCGAGGAGTCAATGCTGTAGATGACGCTGCTCTTCGCGCATTTGCGGCCGCTCTGGATATAGTAATTCACATAGCCCGTATACTTGGATTCAACAACTTCTTCGCTTCGAAGGCATACCGCCGGAAAAGAATTGTCATAGCTGAGATTCTGCGCCTGAACCTCGTAAATTGAAACCTGTTCCTTTGTGGCGTAGATATAGAGATTTATGCACAGATAAATAAAAACGAGCAAAAAAACAGCAGCCCCGATATGCTCGGGAGTGATACCGGAAAATATACCCTTTGCGTACCTGTTTCTGCCGGTTCCCGTAAAACGGCTTCCGTCAATATTAACGATATTGTCACGCTCCTGATCAGGAGTCTGTCTGTCTCTTCGCATAAACTCTTAAAAACAGCCCGGCCGAAACCGGGCTGAACCTATCTGAAAATTTATAATGAATAGATGATCTTCTCTTTGAAACGCTCGGGGATCTCGGATCCATCCACGCAGATGCTGATAACGAAGTCGATATGGAACTTAGCTGAAATAACCTCAAGTTTGTCAAGGATGGGAGCATAATCGGTGTCGGTTCCTTCAACTCCTGCAAGTGCAAGGAAGCTGTCAAGGAAGACTTTTTCAAGATCATGGTCCTGGGAAGCCATACCGCAGATGAAACCGAGGAAGGTTTCCGGACTGTCTACAAAATAATCACGAATGTTGATAAGGCGTACGTCTCGATTGAGCTCGTACATATGCTTGGAATTCTTGTCAAGATAAACGACCGAGCCCTTCGAAGAAGAAGCAGCCGTATTGGCCTTGTCAAGAAGAATAGGTGTTTTACCTTTGCCTTTGCTACCGGCAATAATCTGTATCATATGAGATCGCCCCTTTCGGATTGTAGTAAACACTAAACAAAGCAAACCCCAATGCTTTATTCAGAGCCCTAAAAATATTATATATCAGCAGTGGGCAATAAACAAGACATTTATTTACCAACACATATCTTTAGAAGCTCGTTCATTTCGTTATAAACGGTCTTTCGATCCGCGGACCTGAAAAGCCCTGTTATAAAGCAATGACCGTCAGACCTTAACGAGTAGATCACAAGACAGTTTCTTGCGGCAACGGTCTCTCCTGTTTTTCCGCAGATGACCGAAATACCCTCCGGTGCTTCGGCAAGCCCCTTGAAATAATAGTTTGTGGGCTCGACAGGAATAATAAAGGACTCGCCGTCTGCTCTGTCTATAACCACCTCGGCCGAGGAAGCCGTCAAGATATCATAAATAAGCGGCATCTTAAGGCATTCATTGAAAATAAGATAGATATCGTACGCGGTGGTATAGTGATTATTGTCCTGAAGTCCGTGCGGATTTGTAAAATGAGTACCTGTAGCGCCAATAAGCGCAGCCTCCTTGTTCATGAGCTTGCAGAACTCGTTTACGGAGCCGCTTACATGCTCGGCAATCGCAACTGCTGCGTCATTTCCCGAATAGATCAGAAGGCAGGTGAGAAGATCCTTCATAAGCACCGTGTCCCCTGCCTTGAATCCGGTCAGCTGGGCACCCGGTGTTGTTATTCCGCAGTTATCCTCCTTGATGAGCACGAGCTCATCGGGATCCGAATGCTTCGCTGCTACAAGTGCCGTAAGAAGCTTGGTCGTACTTGCGGGATATACCTTTTCAAAAATACCCTTTGAATAAAGGATCGAAGCATCGGTAACATCAAAGGCAAATGCGGAAAC
>CAJOQS010000247.1 GCA_905236925.1 uncultured Lachnospiraceae bacterium
CCGGACGGACTTGAGACGCAGGCCGGTGACGGCGGAAAGCAGCTTTCAGGCGGTGAACGCCAGCGCATATCTTTGGCCAGGGCAATCCTTAAGAACGCGCCCATTGTTGTCCTCGATGAAGCGACGGCCTTTATGGATCCCGAGAATGAAGAGAAGATGAATGCTGCAATCGATGAGATAATGAAGGATAAGACCGTACTCGTTATAGCGCACAGGCTCTCGACCATTAAAAATGCGGATAAGATATGTGTGATGAAGGAAGGCACGTGCATTGCCGCGGATACTCACAACAGGCTTCTCGAAAACTGTGATGAGTACAGAAAGCTCTGGGAAGCTTCCGTTTCGGCAAGTACATGGAAGATAAAGGAGGCGGGGAACAATGCTTAAGATACTGCACAGACTGATCGGCATGACCGGAAAGTATAAAGGCCGCATTCGTGCCTCGTACATAACTGCATTTTTAAAGGGACTGATGCTGAAGGCTCCGCTGGTTTTATGCTTCATATGCGTAAGCATTTTCATGCGGAATGAAATGGACGGAACAAAGGCCTTGTATCTCGGGATTGCCGTTCTGGCAAGCGTTATACTTGAGGCGGTCTTCGAACATGTCTCAAATGTACTGCAGTCGGCAACGGGATACATGGTATTTGCGGACATGCGCTTAAGACTCGGAGACCATTTGAGAAGACTTCCGATGGGTTATTTTACTGAAGGCAACATCGGAAAGATAAGCTCCGTGCTGGCTACAGACATGGTATTTATCGAAGAAAACTGCATGGGAGTGTTGTCCGAACTGGTGACCTTCATGATCTCTCAGGGCATCATGACCGTAATGATGTTTGTTATGGATGTCAGACTCGGGTGCCTGTCCCTGCTGGTGGTCGGCGCATTTGTCCTGGTCGGCAATATGATGCTGAAGACAACGCTGGAGCATTCGGTCAAAAAGCAGGAGAACAGTGAGACCCTCACGGAGGAAGTTCTTGATTTTGCCGAAGGAATCGGGATCATCAAATCTTATAACCTGCTCGGGGAAAAATCGAAGAAGCTTACAGGTGAGTTTGAAAAGAGCTGTAAGGAAAGCATTGCTTTTGAAGTGGACTACGGTCCATGGGCACGCGCTCTTTATCTGACATTCGGCATAGGAACCGCTTTGGTGCTGGCGCTTAGCGGATATCTTTTCGGTACCGGCGCGATCACGGACGTATATATGGTCGGTATGGCTCTGTTCCTGTTTGATATGTTTGTATCGATCAAGAGCTATTACAGCCAGATGGCAAGACTTACCGTGACAAACGCCAGCCTCGACAGGATAGAAGAGGTGTTCGCGGCTGAGGAGCTTCCGGATGAAGGAAAGCAGGAATTTGGGGGCAATAGCGGAGAAAAGTCAGGTGCAGCCGAGATCGAGTATGATAATGTCAGCTTCGGATATACAGACAAAGATGTTCTGAATAATGTTTCGTTCAGTATCAGGCAGGGCGAAATGACCGCTCTTGTAGGGCCTTCCGGAGGCGGAAAATCTACGATCGCTTCGCTGCTGGCGAGGTTCTGGGATGTCAGGGACGGAAGCATACGAGTGAAGGGAAAGGATATCAGGGATGTCTCTCTGGGAAGCCTTATGGACCAACTGAGCATGGTGTTCCAGAGGGTATATCTGTTTCAGGATACGGTTTATAACAATATAGCCATCGGCCGACCCGACGCGACTAAAGAAGAGGTCGAAGAAGCCGCTAAAAAAGCCAGATGCTATGACTTTATCATGGCGCTCCCGAACGGTTTTGATACGGTCATAGGCGAAGGCGGCGCGTCTCTTTCGGGCGGAGAGCAGCAGAGAATTTCGATCGCAAGATGCATACTGAAGGATTCTCCGATCGTTATCCTTGACGAAGCGACCGCAAGCGTGGACGCCGACAACGAAAGAGCAATCCAGGAAGCGATATCCGAACTGTGCAGGAACAAGACGCTTCTGGTCATCGCGCACAGACTGAAGACCATAAAAGACGCGGACCAGATATTGGTAGTATCCGGCGGCCGCATCATCGAGAGAGGCGATCACAAAGCGCTCATGGAGATGAACGGAACATACGCGCATATGGTTTCATTGCAGTTATGATAACTGACCATACAGCATTCAGAAATGTGCCTGCCACTGTTCACAATTCGAACGGTGACAGGCACCTCTCTCTGTATCGGATAAAGGGAAAGGATATTATCCTGCTAATGTTTTTCCGAGAGCGAAGCACTCCGCAACCGCGGCGTCATCGGGCGCTTCGCAGCAGATCACGCTGTCTGCGGCAAGGTTTATTCCGGATGACTTGCAATCATCTTCCCATTCGCGCATCCAGGTGCCGTCGCCCCAGCCGTAGGAGCCGAAGAGCGCGATCTTTTTACCTGCGAGAGAACCTTTGATCTCATTGAACATGGGAGCGAACTCATCCTCTTCGATGACTTCGGCGCCCATTGCGGGGCAGCCGAATGCGATGGCGTCAAACTGTGAAATATCTGTTCCGGACACACGGTTGCAGGGGATCAGGGATGCATCAGCACCGGCATCCTTCATTCCGTTGATGACCGCGTTTGCCATAGCCTCCGTATTGCCTGTACCGCTCCAAAAAATAACTGCTGTTTTCATGAAAACCTCCTGAATAATTTGATTTGTATTAACTGCATATCGCCAGATCTTCGATCCCTCTTCCTTTTGCAAGTAAGCTGCAATATACATTTGTGCAGTGCTTATAGCGTCTGAAAAGTTTCAGGGCTTTTTTTTCGTCGCCGTATACTTTCCATAGCCCGGCACATTTGAAATTGGCGGCATGATTCTCAATGAACCCTTTGACATCCTCGGGCGGATAGCTTAAGAACAGGCCAATCTCATGAGGAAACTCGCAATTTTCACCGAGTCTCTTCATCAGGTGCACGATGCATCTGCCGCAGTTATTGCATTCATAGCCGGCAGTCTTCAGCAGCTCTTGGGCGGAGTCGGAATTCAGATCCTTTTTCAATTCATTGGGTCTGTAAAGATAGAGCAGTGCGGAAGACTTTCCAAAGCGGAGCGGGATCATACAAAGTCCCTTGCGCGAATATTTGCGGTTAAAACAGACTATATCTTTTTTGAGTTCGTCCCGGTCCGGGCAGGAATATGAAAACAGGCTGCCTGTTTTTATTCCGGCCAAAGTGGGAGCACATTGTCTCACTATGATCTCTTCAGACATATTAAAAACCTCCCTGTCGGTACATAATGGTTAGCAAATGCTAACCATGAATAAGTATAGTTAGCAATTGCTAACTTGTCAACAAAAAATGCTTGACATTTTATAGCGAACGGTGTACTCTTATCGAGGCGTTAGCGTACAGCGTTCGCTCATGTTGTTTGCAGATCGGGGGAGAATATGCCCAGAGATAAAACAGAGAATCACGGGAAGATAGTAGATGCGGCCTTTGAAGAGTTTACGAAG
>CAJOQS010000248.1 GCA_905236925.1 uncultured Lachnospiraceae bacterium
AGAAGCCGGAATATGAAGACCTTGCAAGGATCGCGCTGGAGAACGGGATTTCGATCGCAGAAGCTGCGATGCTCACAGTCGGATATGAGGGCGGATTGCATTAATTGGTTGCTCTGGAGAAAAGGTGATGTATAAACCAAAACCGTATGAAATGTCTGAGTATTTCTGTACGCAGTGTAATGCTGACCTTTGTAAACAGAAGGGTTTCTCACCGGATATGTTGCACTGGGTATGCAAAAGCTGCGGAACCATGCTTACGAATCCTGAGAAAGATGGAGGAGATTCGGAAATTGTCTGGTTCTGCGACAGGTGCGATGCGTGTCTTAATGAGCAGGAAGGTTTTGACGAAAAGTGCGGAGAATGGACCTGCAGAGAATGTGGTTTTGTAAATGCGATCAATCCCGGTGAAATCTATTATTCGAACGACGAGTACGAAGCTGAACAGCATAATCCATATCGCGGCCTTACAGATGCTGAGATACTGGAACTGGCATTGTATCGGGACGAAGAAAGTATTAATGGTCGTGGCGACATCATACGGACAATTAATGTCGAAACCGGGCAACCGCTCGTAAAGAAGTATCTTACCACATACGATAAGAGTGTTTATGAGTTCATCAAGGATCATCCAATTGCCTATATGCCGCGGATTGCTGGTATGTATGAGAACGACAATTGTCTGATCGTTCTGGAATCATATATCGAAGGACCGACGCTTGCTGATATCCTCGCAAAAAAAGCAATGACTGAACAGGAAGCCGTTCATATAGCAAAGCAGCTTTGTATGATACTGTGCGATCTTCATGGACAACAGACGCCTATCATACACAGGGATATTAAGCCGTCAAATATTATTATTAACTCGGACAATGAAGTTTTCCTCCTTGATATTAATGTTGCCAAATGGTACGATCCCGAGCAACGCGATGATACCAGATACCTGGGAACACAGAACTATGCTGCACCTGAACAGGTAGGATACGGCCTATCGGCGTCGTCAGTTAAAACGGATATCTACGCTGTAGGAATGCTTATGAACGTTATGCTGACAGGATCTTTTCCAAAGGAGAAGAAAGCCGAAGGACGTCTTTGGGAAATTATAGAGCGATGCATCAGCCTGGATGCGGAGAACCGTTTCTCTGCGCGGGAGCTTCTCGAAGAGTTGCAAAGTATTGCATAGAGAGGAGACTTTACGTTGGAAGAAAAAAGTACCGGCGAATTGGATGAACTGTTGGAGAACATAAGACCGGAACAGATTGCAGACTATCTGAAGGCAAACAGACAATATCTGGCTGATGAGAAGCGAGCCTTTTACTACTACTTCACGGATGTGGTGAAAGATAAAAGTATAATGATGAAGGATGTTTATTCCTTTGCCGGAGTCTCGGAATCTTATGGCAGCCAGATCGTATCGATGGAAAAGCACACGAAGGACCGCGACCTGATCATCAGGCTTTGCCTGGCAGGCCATTTCTCTTTAATGGAGATGAATAGAGCTCTGAAGTTGTACGGTTTTTGTGAACTGTATTCGAAGGAGCCGAGGGATGCGGTAATTATTGTGGCCCTGAACAACAGGATATTTGATCCGGACCAGATTGATGAAATGCTGGAGGCGCAGGACCTCAAAAAGATTACCTCGGATAACTGAAAAATTACTACATGTAAATTCCCACCAAAACGGTGGGAATTTTTGCGTAGAAGGGATGATATGCTGAACCTGCAAACAAAAAAGATTACTCTGCGTGAGTAAAAAGCATTGGGAGGTGTATCAATGTGTCGAAGAAGAAAAACGGATTCGGGTACTTCATTGCTGAGAGAAGAAAGAGAATGAGGATGACCCAGGAAGAGTTGGCTGTGAAGATAGGCGTATCAAAATCGGCCGTCGCCAAATGGGAAACGGACGGTGGGCTGCCGGACAGGGACAATCTGAAAAAGCTGGCAGAAGCGATCAGCCTGTCTGTGGACGAGCTCCATAACGTTATTGGTGGTTCGGGAAAACCTGGAGGAACAGAATTACAGATTAATATTACATCCGATGTGATAACTACACTTGAAGCGAATGGTTACAAGGTTATCAGACCTGAAGGGAAATCAGAATCCGTCGAAGGCGGAAATGTACACGATTAAGAGTAAAGCGAAACAGGAAGAATATTGGCCTTGGGAATTGCAATAATGCGTGCTAGCCTATATATTTAAAATAGGGTTGTTGGAATTATTCATTTAGTCAGAGTATTCGCGAAGGAGGTTTTCTTATGAAATGTTCATCTTGTGGCGCAAATGTAGATAATGGTGCGGCTTTTTGCTCTGCTTGCGGGGCGAAAATCGAGGTTGATGAAACCGTAAAGGAAACAAAGCCTTTTATCAATATTAATAAAGATCAGATTAAGTCTTTTGCGGGCAACGCATTTAAGAAGAGCGGTGATGCGCTGAAGACTGCTGGTGGAGTGATTTCTAAGAAAGCCGGTGAAGCTAAGGATGCTGCGGTGGATCTGAAGGAAGATATTCAGGAAAAGTTGACTGAACTTGATCGTATGCTTGAAAGCTCAATCACAG
>CAJOQS010000249.1 GCA_905236925.1 uncultured Lachnospiraceae bacterium
GATCGAGGTGCTCTCTCCATCCTCTGCATCGTAAAGGAGAGCATACTTCTTGTACTCCTCGAACCCGAATAATCCGTTCTCAAAGGTGATCACCTTCGAATCATCCAGCTCGATCTCGCCAAAGTATCTGGTTTTTACTTTCATGTCCTCTTCCTCCGTTTATTTATTTAAATGTGATCCTATTTCTTTTTGAATTTAGTTCAGTCCGTACTCCGCGGATGATCTTACAGGAAATCAAGGAGAGTGTTCTTGACAACCTTGGCTGCCGCCGACAGGGAAGCGTTGTAAATAGTGTTCCTTGCGTTGTAATTAACTACGGTTTCAACTATGTCCGCATCCTCGTTCTGTGAAAGGAGGTCTGTGAACTCGGTCTGCTGGGTGGAAAGGCGGTTTTCTGTAAGCTCCAGTCTGTTGTGGCGAGTTCCGATATCGGCCGTTGCGATATTTACACGGTCCTCCTCCTTCTCCATTCCGGTAAGGCCTCTTTCATAGGCCGCTCTCATGATATTGTCCTTCAGATCCTTCTCTGTATTGAGAACGCTGAGTACCTGATTGAGCTTGAATACCTGCTCCTCGGTAAGTGCATCGTTCTTTAAGAGTCTTTCGACCTCATCGATCTTATCCTGGCAGGCCTTTACATCACTTACCGCCTGAACAATATCGTCAACCGTGCGTCCGAGCGAATGGGCAAAGGCTTCCCTTCCCTGAACATTGATCGCGAGCTTCTGGTTGAAGGTAACCTCAAAGGAGATCTTCTGATCCTCGATCTTGTATTCGATCTTTTTATCCTCTCGCTCGTCCTCGTCCTCTATGCTCATGTCCCTTGTCGTGCACTCGAAATAATGCTCCGGACGCAGCTCGTTCTTCAGGAAGTCCTGCTTCTGGTAGGTCACCTGGAAATCGTCATCCCTGTATTTCTCATATACGTTTCTGCCGAGGATCAGTTCTCCGGTGTCCTCTATGAAATTGATCTCGTCATCTCCGGGATAATATGCCTTGGGATCGGTGGAAGAAAGCACATTCATGTCGGCATCGGTCAGCTCGTCCTTGTACTGGAGAACGCCGTCCGCGTCATATACATAATTGCCGTCCTCATCCTTCTCGGGGATCTTGAGTTCAAGTCCTCCGTCAGGCTCCACGGGATACAGATTGTCGTAGGCAAGTCTCAGTCTGTAGGTGGTAACCTCGCTGGGTCTCGTATCGGTGTCAAATGAATCAAGATCGTCAAGATCGAGGCTCTGTATATCACAGGTGTTGACGATGCGCCTGGTGATCTGGAGGTCCTCGTTCTTAATGGTCTCGGTCATGGTATAGCGGATATCATGCGACTCGTCACCGAAAACGAGGCTTGTGTTGGTCTTGTATCCGGTAAAAAGGTAACGACCGGCGTAGTTGGCGTTGCCCTCCTGATAGATCTGGGACTTAAGCTCCTTCAGGTTGATCGCAACGCTGTTTCGATCCTGCTCGTTTAAGGTGTCGTTTGCACCCTGTACGCAATAGGTGTGGATCTTCGTGATGATCTCGCTTGTAGTCTTTAACGCGCTCTCGGTGGTTTCCATCCACGACATGGCGTCGGGTATGTTCTTCTGATAGTACTGGTTCAGTTCACTGAGATTCGTGCGCAGCTTCAGAGCGCGGACCGCCACGATGGGGTCATCCGAAGGCTTCTGTATCGCCAGACCGGTCGAGTACTGCTCCTCGAGGTCGGACATGGCCGTCTTATTGCCGTTGATATTATACAGCATGTTATTGGTCATCATTTTGTTAGTGATTCGCATGTGGTACTCCTTTCTTGCGCCCCGGGCCTTCGGGTTTCACTCCCGCCTCGTTGCCCATCCGATAGAAATCGGTGACAGGTCACCGATTTCTATCGGATGACCGTTGTCGGTCAAACTTTACAGCGTTTTGCACCTCTCACTGCGTCTGTCCGTCGCAGCCCGTTCCCGTTTTCCCGCTGCTGCGCAGTCATTTTTGATGACGCACATCGACCTGCAAGCAAGCTTGCGCTCGATGTTCTGCATCAAAAGCACCTTCGGTGCCGGTAAAACGTTAACGTTCTGCTCGTAATCCTACGTGTCGGTTCAAAGGTAACGATTGACCTTGTTATGCGCCCATGTAATTGATCAGCCTGTCATAACATTCATCCATCGTTGAGATAACCTTCGCGGACAGATTGTACGCGTTCTGGTAGCGGACCAGGTTCATGCTCTCCTCGTCTATATCCACTCCGGATACCGACAGGCGCTGGTTCTGTACCGTCGCAAGGATGTCTTCCTGATTCTTCTTAAAGGAATCGGCCTTCTTCGCGTCGATTCCGAGCTCGGCGATCAGGGACTGCATAAAGCCCGAAGGTGTTCCCTGCTTGAACATCTTGGTATCGGATTTGAGTCCGATCAGCTTCAGAACTATATCGTTGCGTGATTCTCCGTTTATTATATCGGTCGCTGTGGCAAATTTTGTAGGGTCCTCATAGATCGCGTCCGTTACGCACAACCCTCTCGCGGTTACGAAATAATAGCTTCCGTAATTCTTCTCCTCATCCTCCACTGCGAAAAGTCCGGTCTTACTGCTGATAATGATACCGTCGGCCGCATCATCCTCGGACTGCTCAAATACGTAGTTCTCGCCGCTAACGATGTCACGGCTGTTGAAGAAATCAAGTCCCTGCTCGTTGTTGAGATCGACACCCTGCTTATGGATATCATTAAAAGCCTTGGTGTATACTCTCGCAAACTCATTCAGCTGCTGCATGTAGTAGGCAATGCCCTTGTAGTTAATGCTCTGGCCGATATTGACCTCTATCTCGTCAACATCCTTCTTGAGTCCCTCCTCAAGGCTGAACTCGTAGACGAACTTGCCGTCCTCATCGACGCTGGTGCGGAAGCCCGTATATTTATATTCTCTGTTTCCGACCTGGATGATGCCGGAGGGCGCAATGTGCAGCTGCTCAACCTTGTTCACGCTCGTATCGGTGACCGTTATGACCTCGTCGCCGTAGCTTGCGGTAGTCTTGCCGTTAAAGTACTGCTGGTTATTGCCGTCTCGCATCTCGTAGAGAGCCTGTATCCTTCCTCCGTTGACCAGAGGATTGTAGGTCTGGCCGCTGTCCCATACGATGTCGTAAAGTCCGTCGATATCGGCCTGATAATGCTTCTCCTCACGCGGAACAACAGTCATCGAATGGTACTCGTAGGTGTCGACCAAAGTGGTCTCGCCGATCTTGATCGTGTAGCTTGTTATTCCGGTCTCTCCGCGTCCGAGAGCCTTTTCCGTAACAGAGATGTCAACGATGTTTGACAGCTCGTCAACCAGAAGGTTTCTTCTGTCACGAAGATCGTTCGCCGCTTCGCCGGTCGTCTCCAGAGTATTGATCTGCTTGTTGAGGCCCGCTATCTGCTTTGCGTAGGAATTGACCGAGTCGACCATGGTCCTGATCTCGAAGTTCACATTGTCCTCAAGCTGCTCCAGATTGGTCTGGATCGAATTGATGTATTCGCAGAAGCTCTGTGCGTAGCTGCTGGCCTGTGTA
>CAJOQS010000250.1 GCA_905236925.1 uncultured Lachnospiraceae bacterium
ACCATCTGGAGATGTCATCCTGTTTTTTGGCATAGATGATAAACGCGAAATAGAATATCCCAAGAATATTGGCTTCGATGAGGTTCCGTACCACCGTGAGACTCGAGTGTCCCCTTTTGGGACGGTACAGTCCGCACATGTTGTAGATGATAAGATATCCGGGTACCAGAAGATAAATATTTTCAGCGTATTTCGCGAACGGAAGGAACAGTTCGCCTTCCGCAAGGGCAAACGGCCGCAGATTCGTCATTACATAGAAACGAAGGGGATAGGCAAGAAAATAAGCAGCAACGATAAGTGCCGCATCCAGAAATATATGAAGTTTATTTAACGAATTCTGATTATCTCTGATCACAGCCCGTCCTGTGCCTTCTTCCCTTGTTTCTTGCCGCTTTCTCCGATCCTGCTGTCGCTGATTATTTTACATGATTTGGGCTTCAATAACAATCTTTTTAACATATTCTTTCACTTTTTTTCACACAATAGTCACAAAGCGCGTCTATATTGAACATCAGAAAAGGAAAGAAACAAAGGAGGAACGAACATGGACGAAATCAAAGAAATCATAAATGAAACAGAAGTGCAGATCGACACTCCGTCAGACATGCATTCAGATGATCAGGCTGAAGTTCAGGCTGAAGTTGTGACAGAGGTTCAGGATTCAGTTCAGACCGATGACCGGGCGGAAGTCCGGAACGAAGCAAACAGCAGCTCTACAGCGGATGCCTACGCTATGTACAACAGCGGTTACGGCTCGATCCCCGGCGGCCCTCGTTACAATACCGGATACAATTTTGTAAGCACCATCCCCGAGGAACCCGTAAGGAAAAAGCGCCACATGCCGCATTTCCTGAAGGTCATTCTGGCAGCGGCACTCTTCGGACTTGTAGCTTCGGGAATATTCATCCTGTCAAATGAGCTTTATTACAAGGTCAATCCTTCGGCCTCGACCTCGACACACCATCACGGTTCGGAAAAGACCGGTCTGATAACTCCCGGCAAAGGTGCCGGCGAATCGGAGGCAAGCACCGTTTCCTCAACATCACTTATCAGCAATGTGGACACCAAGGCCACCGATGTTTCGGGTGTTGTTGAAAGCGCGATGCCTTCTATCGTATCGATCAACTGCACATTTGTAAACACAAGCTTCTTCGGCTCCTATGAATCATCCGGCGCAGGTTCGGGCATCATTCTTAAGAAGACCGACGACGAGCTCCTTATCGCTACCAACAATCATGTTGTGGAGAAGGCATCCTCGATCAATGTAACCTTCAGTGACGGTTCCGTTGCCCCTGCGATCATCAAGGGTACTGACGCCGCTGCGGATCTCGCGGTAATATCCATTTCACTCGAGGATCTGACTGCCGAGACGCTCTCCTCGATCAAGGTCGCCACATTGGGCGATTCTGACAATATCAAGGTCGGCCAGATGGTCGTAGCGATCGGAAATGCAATGGGTTACGGTCAGTCTACAACTGTAGGATATATCTCGGCCAAGGACCGTGAAGTAACTGTCGACAATACAACAATGACCCTTCTCCAGACCGATGCGGCGATCAACCCCGGCAACAGCGGCGGTGCTCTTCTGAATCTGAACGGAGAGGTTATCGGAATCAACTCGGTCAAATATGCCGACGAATCCGTTGAAGGAATGGGCTTCGCGATACCTATCTCGAGAGCTCTTGCGATCCTCGACGAGCTTGCCAGCCGCGAGACCCTCAAGGACAGCGAAAAAGGCTATCTCGGAGTTTATATCAAAGATGTGGATGCGGAAATGGCTGCATATTATAACATCCCCGTAGGCGCTTACATCGCGCAGTTTGCCGAGACAAGCCCCGCTCCCGCAGCAGGTCTTCAGGTAGGCGATATCATTACCGGCATCAACGGAGTAACGATCTCGACCTCAGACGAGCTTAAGAGCGCTGTAACCTCATACAGGTTCGGCACAGAGGTCAAGGTGACCTACTATCGTCTGATCGACGGTGTGTACACTGAAAAGACCGCTATGGTCACCCTGATCGCAAATCCCAACTGATGCAATTATGACGGGTACTGTCGGCTGCCTTCCGTCAGTTCAGCAGCTCTGCCGCTCTC
>CAJOQS010000251.1 GCA_905236925.1 uncultured Lachnospiraceae bacterium
GAGAAGTTCATCGGTCTGGGTGCTTCAAGGCTCGGAACCTCGAGACTCGTTAAGATCGCCAAGGCAGAGGCGAACGTGACCGGATATTGATCCCGGGGCATGTCGCTATCAATCTGAAAGGGGCATACATTATGGAAGAATATAAGGAAAACTATGATCTTCCCGCAAAAACAACGGGAACCGCTCTTAAGGGACAGGGCAACACCTCGCCCGCGCTTGACAGAATGACCGATCTTATGTGCAGGGAGCTCATCAACAGAGCGATCAAGATGCAGAAGAGGTCCTACGCGCCCTATTCACACTGGAATGTAGGCGCGGCTCTTCTTGCAAAGGACGGAACGATATTCGGCGGATGCAATATCGAGAATGCGGCCTATACTCCTACCAACTGCGCCGAGCGCACGGCATTTTTCAAGGCTGTCAGCGAGGGCGTAAAGGAATTTGTGGGCATTGCGATCGTGGGCGGAGCCGATTATACGATCAAGGACTTTTGCGCGCCCTGCGGCGTGTGCAGGCAGGTCATGATGGAGTTCTGCGATCCCAAGAAGTTCTGCATAATCCTCGCGAGAAGCGAGGATGACTATGCGGTCTACACTCTCGAGGAGCTGCTCCCGATGGGCTTCGGACCCAAGAGTCTCGCACCGTAAGCGGGGGCGTGACAAATTATGTGATTAGCTTCGTGAATACTTGTTTTTGGGTACACGAAATGCTATAATATCACTTCGCAGGGAAAATATCCGGCCCGCGGGCGGGATGTCCTGCGAAATTATCTAGGAGGAAACAGTAATGAAAAAAGTTTTATCACTCGTGCTTGCTCTTTGCATGATCCTTTCACTTTGCGCATGCAAAAGCAGCGAAAAGACGTCATCCGACGGATACGAGATCGCTCTTGTAACCGACGTTGGAAACATCGATGACAAGTCCTTCAACCAGGGCGCTTGGGAAGGCGTTGAGAAGTATGCGAAGGACAACAAGAAGACCTACAGTTACTATCGTCCCTCTGAGGACTCAACCGAGGCCCGTGTAGAGACCATCAAGCAGGCTATCGACAAGGGAGCTAAGGTTGTTGTCTGCCCCGGCTACTTATTTGAGGATGCCATCTACACCGTACAGGATCAGTTCTCGAACGTTCAGTTCCTGCTTCTTGACGGCGAGCCCCACGATGCTGATTACGCTAACTACAAGACCGCCAGCAACACTCACAACATCCTTTACAAGGAAGAGCAGGCCGGCTATCTTGCAGGTTACGCAGCAGTTAAGGAAGGCTACCGCAAGCTTGGTTTCTTAGGCGGTATGGCAGTTCCCGCAGTTATCCGTTACGGCTACGGCTTCGTTCAGGGTGCTAACGCAGCAGCTGAGGAGCTCGGCGTAACAGGCGATGTTTCGATGAAGTACTGGTACTGCGGCGGTTTCGCTCCCACAGACGACATCAAGACCAAGATGAGCGGCTGGTACACCGACGGAACAGAAGTTATCTTCTCATGCGGCGGCGGTATCTACCTTTCATGTACAGCAGCTGCTGAGGCAGCAGGCAAGAAGGTTATCGGCGTTGACGTTGACCAGTCTGCTGAATCCGCAACCATCATCACTTCCGCTATGAAGGAGCTTGCAAACTCTGTAGTTCTTGCTCTTACCGATCTTTACAAGAATAACGGAACCTGGCCCGCAGACCTTGCAGGCAAGACCGCTGTTCTCGGTGCTGTTGAGGGCTGCGTAGGTCTTCCTACCGCTACATGGAGCATGAAGAACTTCACTGTTGACGAGTACAAGGCTCTCTTCGAGAAGGTTAAGAACGGAATCATCACAATCTCGAACGCTTCAGATGCAGCGCCCGCAGTTACAATTTCCGTTGATTACCAGAACTGATAATTAATTAAACTGACAGGAGGATGTTGCAACTGAATAATTGCAGCATCCTCCGTATTTTTTTACGGAGAGGTTTGGGGTATGAGCGATTATGTAATTGAAATGTTGAACATTACTAAGCGGTTCCCGGGAATCGTGGCTAATGACAACATCACCCTTCAGCTGAAGAAGGGCGAAGTCCATGCGCTGCTCGGAGAAAACGGCGCAGGCAAATCTACACTCATGAGTGTTCTGTTCGGACTGTATCAGCCTGAGGAGGGCTGCATCAAGAAGAACGGCGAAGTCGTAAGGATCAACGATCCCAACGACGCCAACGCACTTCATATCGGTATGGTTCACCAGCATTTCAAGCTGGTAGAGTGTTTTACCGTTCTGGATAACATCATTCTGGGCGTTGAGCCCAACAGGTTCGGCTTCCTTCAGAAGAAGGAGGCTCGTCAGCGTGTTATTGAATTAAGCGAAAAATACGGCCTCAAGGTTGATCCTGATGCCTTAATAGAAGATATATCCGTGGGAATGCAGCAGCGTGTCGAGATACTGAAGATGCTCTACAGGGAGAACGAGATCCTCATTTTCGACGAGCCTACGGCAGTCCTTACACCTCAGGAGATCGACGAACTCATGGAGATCATGCGCGGCTTTAAGGCCGAGGGCAAGTCGATCCTGTTCATCACGCACAAATTGAACGAGATAATGGCGGTCGCGGATCGCTGCACGGTACTCCGCAAGGGCAAATACATGGGTACCGTTGATGTCGCGAACACCACCAAGGAAGAGCTTTCCCGCATGATGGTAGGCCGCAATGTCAATTTCAAGGTCGACAAGGAGGACCGCGAGCCCGGTCAGCTTGTCTTCAAGGCCGAGCATGTATCCGTACCCTCCAGGCTCCATAAGAAGAACGCCGTCAATGACGTTTCTCTTGAAGTGCACGCAGGCGAGATCGTATGTCTCGCGGGTATCGAGGGCAACGGACAGACCGAGTTCGTACAGGGCATCACCGGTCTTTCAAAGCTTTCCGGCGGACGTCTTGAGCTTCTCGGCAAGGATATCACGAACGCTTCGATCCGTGAGAAGTCCATGATGGGAATGAGCCACATCCCCGAGGACAGACATAAGCACGGACTCGTCCTTGATTATTCGCTTGAGGAGAATCTCGTTCTGCAGCAGTACTGGGAGCCCCGCTTCCAGCACAACGGCTTTATCAACAAAAAGGCTGTGCGCGAGTATGCAGAAAAGCTGATCGATGAATTCGACGTGCGCAGCGGACAGGGACCCATCACGACCGCAAGGAGCATGTCGGGCGGCAACCAGCAGAAGGCGATTATCGCGCGCGAGATAAGCAAGGGACCCGAGCTCCTCGTTGCGGTTCAGCCCACACGAGGACTGGATGTCGGTGCCATCGAATACATCCATAAGCAGCTCGTCCGCGAAAGGGATGAGGGCAAGGCTGTACTTCTGGTTTCCCTCGAGCTGGATGAGGTTATGAACGTCAGCGACAGGATACTTGTTATGTACGAGGGCGAGATCGTCGGAGAATTCGATCCGAAGACCGTTACCGTTCAGGAGCTCGGCTTGTATATGGCCGGAGCCAAGAGACAGGATGGAAAGGAGGACGCGAAGAAATGAAAAACTTTTTCAAAAGCAGGACATTTATAAATATCCTTGCGTCCGTCCTCTCGATCGTTGCGGGTCTTATTATCGGTTTTATCCTGCTGATCGTATTCAATCCGCCTTACGCTTTAGGCGGACTTAAAAGCATAGTTACCGCGGGCTTCTCACGTGCGGATAAGCTTGCAAAGGTTCTCTATCAGGCGGCGCCTCTGATCATGACGGGTCTTTCGGTTGGCTTTGCCTTCAAGACAGGTCTGTTCAATATCGGTGCCACCGGACAGTATACCGTAGGAGCCTTCTGTGCTCTTGTTTGCGGAATCCAGTTCCAGCTTCCCTGGTGGGTATGCCTTATCGCGGCCATGATAGGCGGCGCGGTATGGGGCTTCATCCCCGGCATCTGCAAGGCGCTGTTCAACGTAAACGAGGTTATTACCTCGATCATGTTCAACTGGCTCGGCCTGTTCATGGTAAACCTGCTTCTGAACAACATGCCCGTTATGCTGGCTGATTACTGGGGGGCCTCCAACAAGGACCGCACGGGGGCGCTCGCGTCCGCGAATCCCTCAGCCATAATCCCGAAGGCGGGGCTTGACGGGCTTCTCGGTTCGAACTACATGAATATCTCGATCTTTATAGCGGTCATTATCGCTGTGATCATCTACATCATCCTTGAAAAGAGAACCTTCGGATATGAGCTGAAGGCCTGCGGCTTCAACAAAGATGCGAGCATTTACGCAGGCATCAACGCGAAGAGGAATATCGTTCTTTCGATGGTAATCGCAGGTGCTCTTTCGGGTATCGGCGGCGGTATCTATTATCTGAGCGGAACCGCGCAGTACACTATCGTAAAGTCACTGCTGTCCATGGGCTTCAACGGTATCCCCGTTGCCCTGCTCGGAGCTTCGAGCCCGATAGGGATCATTTTCGCGGCGATCTTCATTTCCTACATTCAGGTCGGCGGTGAAGCGCTTCAGCCTGAATACGCGAAGGAGATCATTGATATCATCATAGCCGTTATCATCTATCTTTCCGCGTTCTCTCTTTTGGTAAAGAACATTCTCGGAAAGGTTATGAAGGGCGATACGAGCAATGTTAACGACGAAGGCACTGCTCCGCCCTCCGTTTCCGTCGCCGCAGCAACCGGAAAGCCTGCCGGACAGACGGCGGGGGAGGCAGCCGGGGAAGCTGCCGGTGAGGTTGTAAATACTTCTCCGGGTATCGATCACGGAGAAATCGCAGTACCTGAGAGAGGGGGTGAGCAGTAATGTCGTGGGCTAATATCCTTGCGGATCTTCTGGGAGCTACAGTTCTTTTTGCGGTACCGCTCCTTCTGGTTGCACTTGGCGGTATGTTCTCCGAGCGAAGCGGCGTTATCAACATCGCGCTCGAAGGTATCATGGTGGTCGGTGCTCTTTGCAGCTGCCTGACCCTTATAGGACTTGACAAGTCCGGTTTCGGCAAGGCGCATCCCCAGCTCGGAATGCTCATAGCAATTCTTGTGGCTGCGGCATCCGGCGCGGTGTTCTCACTGATGCTGGCTTTTGCGTCGATCAACCTCAGAGCTGACCAGACGATCGGCGGTACTGCACTCAATATGCTGGCTCCCGCGTTTGCGATCGTTCTTACATGGGCAGTTCAGGGACAGGGACAGACAACGATCCTTATCCCGACCTGGACCAGGATCACACAGGACAATTTCGGGATCGAGAGAGCGGACACGTTCTTCCAGAACCTTGTATTCAAGAGCTTCTACCTGACTACCGTTGTTGCGATAGTACTCTTTATTGCGGCATATGTGCTGCTCTACAAGACCAGGTTCGGACTGAGGCTTCGTTCCTGCGGCGAGCATCCGCAGGCTGCCGATTCCGTGGGCATCAATGTTTTCAGGATGAGATACGCGGGCGTGATCATCTCGGGCATTCTCGGCGGTATCGGAGGTCTGGCCTTCACGGTTGCCGCCGGATCGGGATTCCAGTCGTCGGTTGCCGGCTACGGTTTCCTCGCACTTGCCGTAATGATCTTCGGTAACTGGAAGCCCCTCAGCATATTGGGCGCATCGCTGTTCTTCGCGCTGTTCAAGGTTATCGGCTCCTACAGCGACAGTATTCCTTTCCTTCCGAGCTTTAAGAGCGTCAAGGCGAGTGAATATATTTACCTTATGCTTCCGTATATCGTTACGATGATCGTGCTGATCCTTACCTCGAAGAAATCACGCGCTCCGAAGGCGGAGGGTATCCCTTACGACAAGGGAATGCGCTGATCGGGGATGACCCTTAAAAAGCCGTAAAGAAAAAGTTGAATTAATTATATTGATAGTGATATAATGAGTGGCGTTCTGAACCCAATCGCCGGAAAGCGGCTGAATGGAGGGACAAATAACAATGGAAGAGTTTTTTAAGTAATGAAAAAGTTATTGGCCAGACTCTGTGCTGCCGCGCTTGCCATTACCATGCTGATCCCCGCAAGCCTTTCAAGGGCCGAGGTCGCAAGGTGGCAGGGCGATTACACAGGAAAAACAGTCATTCTCCACACAAATGACGTTCACGGTGCCCTGAAGGGCTATACCTATGTTAAGGCTCTGAAGGCTGCTTTTACCAGAGCCGGAGCTGAAGTCATCCTCGTCGATGCGGGTGACTATTCCCAGGGCGAACCTGAAGTAAGTATTTACAAGGGTCTCAGTGCCGTAAAGATAATGAACAGGGCGCATTACGATTTCGCAACGATCGGTAATCATGAGTTTGACTACGGCTGGGCTCAGCTGAAGAAGAATCTGAAGAAGGCGAAGTTCACGGTTTTATGTGCCGATGTCCTTGAGGACGGAAAGGTCCTTGAGGGAATTCAGGCCAATGCGGTATATACCACAAAATCCGGCGTAAGGATCGGTCTGTTCGGACTGGAGACACCCGAGGCCATGACAAAGACCAACCCGGCTCTTATCAAGGGACTTGTGTTCCTTGCCGGCGAGGATATGTACGCCTGCGCTCAGGCACAGGTCGATGAGCTTAAGACCAAATCGGATGTTATCATCTGCCTTGCCCACCTTGGCGTCGACAAGGAGGTTGAGCCGAATACATCCTACGATCTTGCGAAGAACACAACCGGTATCGACTTCATCATCGACGGTCATTCCCATGATGTTATGACCGAGGGACCCAACGGTGAGAAGATCCAGTCCACCGGCTCGAAGTTTGAAAATATCGGTGTTATCGTTATCGACGACAAGACCAGGAAGATCGTTGAGAATTATCTCATCCCCGTTGATGAGACACTTCCGACCTCTTATCTTGTTACCAAGAAGGCCAACAAATACATCAACAAGATCGACGAGCAGTATAATATTGTTTTCGCGAAGTCCGAGGTCGACCTGAACGGCGAGAAGGATCCCGGAAACAGAACCGAGGAGACTAACCTCGGCGATATCATCACCGACGCGATGATCTGGAAGGTAATGCAGAACAAGGAAGGCGTTGCCGTTGATCCGAACCACGTTGTCGCGGTCGAGAACGGCGGAGGTATCCGTGCCTCCATCGCAGCGGGAGATATCACAAAGAAGGATATACATACGGTTCTTCCTTTCGGAAATACCGTGTATGTGATATATCTTTCCGGAGCGGAGCTTCTCGAGGCTCTTGAGGCTTCATACCAGAGCTGCCCCGTGGCACTCGGCGGATTCTCACAGATATCGGGCATGGAAGTCACGATCGACACGACAAAGGCCTACAAGCCGAACGCGCAGACATATCCCAATTCGACTTATTACGGCCCCAGAAAGATCACGCGTGTTACGATCAACAGTGTCAACGGCAAGCCCTTCAACAAGAACGATATTTATGCCGTTGTTACCAACGATTTCCTTCCCCAGGGCGGAGATACCTATTACGCGTTCGCTGCAGCAACGGACAAGTTTGACACCGGAATGGCGCTCGATGAAGCTCTTATGGAGTACATCACCGAGGAACTCGGCGGTGTTGTCGGCGGAAAGTATGCCGGACAGCAGGGACGCATCACGATCATAAAATAAGATCTGCGGACCGGTTTAAAGCAGTTTATCGGGAGGCATCGCTTTCGGGCGGTGCCTCTTTTTCACAATTTTTTCATCCATTTCACATTTTTTGCTCACAACCCGGCATTATATTTCTTTACATAGTCTGCGCAAGACGATACAATGAACCGGGAAAGAAAGGAGGAATCGATATGGCTTCTCAGACAGTTTTTAAAAGATACGAAAAGAAATACCTCCTTACCAAAGAGCAGGAAGCGGAGTTTCTGAAAAAGATAGAGGGAAGGATGGCGCTGGATCAGTACGGCGAATGCACCATCTGCAACATATATTTCGATTCCGAGGATTTTGACCTTGTAAGGAAATCGATCGAAAAGCCGGTCTACAAGGAAAAACTCAGGTTAAGGACATACGGAGTGCCCAAGGATACCGATCAGAAGGCTTTTGTTGAGATCAAGAAAAAGTATGACGGTGTCGTTTATAAAAGAAGGGTTGAAATGAGTCTGGCAGAGGCGGAGGATTATCTCTACAACGGGATCCATCCGAATAAGGACTCGCAGATAATCAGAGAGCTCGACTGGTTCTTAAAGACCAATCCCGTTCAGCCCGCGGTATATCTGGCATATGACAGAAGGGCCTACGCGGGGATACAGGACCGCGAGTTCAGGCTTACTCTTGACAGGAACATCAGGGCCAGACATAAGCAGCTGCACCTGACCGACGGAGCCGTGGGAGAGCGCGTGATACCCGAGGATATGACCCTCATGGAGATCAAGATCCCCGGCGCGATGCCGTTCTGGATGTCCAGGATATTGTCGGATATGGGTGTATTCCCGGTCAGCATTTCCAAATACGGCACCTATTATATGCAGCACCCCGAGCTTTACAGGAGCGTGCTGAACAATCACAGAATGTACTATGATCCCGCCAGCGATGTTGTGGCTCTTGAGGCCGTAAGATCGAGGAAGGCGCGCATGGCGAATAAGTCGGGGAGCTGAAAGCCCCACCCGCACTAAACGGAAACGGAGGATATCATTATGTTTAACAGTATAATAGCTTCAGCTTCGGGTGTAAGCGCAAGCGAATTTCTGATCTGCACACTTGTATCACTGGCTGCCGGCGTGATAATCGCGCTGATCCACAGCTATAAGAATGAGTATTCAAAGAGCATGCTGCTCACGCTGGTCGTTCTGCCTGTCGTTATACAGACGATCCTTATGCTCGTAAACGGCAACATCGGTGCCGGAATCGCTGTTCTCGGCGCGTTCTCACTCGTGCGCTTCCGTTCACAGCCCGGTAATTCACGCGAGATCACGAGCATCTTCCTTGCTACCGCCACAGGCGTCGCAATGGCAATGGGATATGTGGCAATCGCCGGAGTTCTGCTGGCTGCGGTTGCGGCGGTCACCCTCATCATGGTGAGCATCGGACTTGGAGAAAGGGGAACCGGAAAGCATCTTCGCATTACGATCCCCGAGAACCTTGACTACGAGGGACTGTTCGACGATATTTTCGCTATCTACACGAGCAAATGCGAGCTGAACAAGGTTAAAACGGTCAATATGGGCAGCCTTTACGAGCTCGATTACAACCTGACGATGAACAAGGGCGTCAGCGAGAAGGAATTCATCGACGCGTTAAGATGCCGCAACGGCAATCTCAATATCATTCTCAGCAAGGTCATGACAAACAGGGATGAACTCTGATTGACACATTATTATTCAAGTGATAAAATCTAGTGAGCATGCGGAAAGGCCGTGTGCTCACAATTTTTATATCAAAGAGGGCCGCAATGACACAGTCAAGAACACATAACTGTAATGAACTGAGATTATCCGATGCCGGCAGCAAGGTCACACTTGCGGGCTGGTACGAGAATATGAGAAAGGTCAGCAAGAACCTCGGATTCCTGATCCTGCGCGATTTCTACGGAACCACGCAGATCGTTATCGAGACCGAGGAGATGATGGCCGTTGTGGATGCGCTTAACTGCGAGTCCACGATACAGGTTACCGGAACCGTGCGCGAGCGTTCGAGCAAGAACCCCAATCTTCCCACAGGTGAGATCGAGGTCGTCCCCGAGGAGATCAACGTACTGGGCAAGTGCATTTACAACGAGCTTCCCTTCGAGATCAACCGCTCGAAGGAGGCGGATGAGAATACCCGCCTTAAGTACAGGTATCTCGACCTGCGCAATCCGGAGGTTAAATCCAAGATCGTGCTCCGTTCGCAGATCGTTTCCGAATTAAGGAAGAGCATGAACGATCACGGCTTCCTTGAGATCAGCACGCCTATACTTACCGCATCCTCACCCGAGGGCGCAAGAGATTATCTTGTTCCTTCGCGTAACTATCCCGGATGCTTCTATGCGCTGCCCCAGGCACCCCAGCAGTTCAAGCAGCTGCTCATGACCTCGGGCTTTGACCGCTACTTCCAGATAGCTCCCTGCTTCAGAGACGAGGACGCGAGAGCGGACCGTTCACCCGGAGAGTTCTATCAGCTTGACATGGAGATGGCTTTTGCCTCCCAGGAGGATGTTTTCGCGGTTCTTGAGGATGTTCTTCCTCCTGTATTTGAGAAATTCGGTACATACAACAGGGCTTCGAAGGCTCCCTTCGCCCGTATCAGTTATAACGACGCGCTTGAGCGTTTCGGCTCCGACAAGCCCGACCTCCGCATAAAGGGTGAGCTTAAGGATGCCTTCGTACTTGAGGATTGCGGCTTTGAACCCTTCAAGGGTGCAATGATCAAGGCATTTGTGATCAACAACTTTTCCGAAACCAGAAAGTTTATCGACGCAACCTGCGCCGAGGTCGAGGTCCAGACCGCAAACAAGGTATACTGGTTCAGACTTGACGAGAACGGCGAGTTCGTCGGCGGTATC
>CAJOQS010000252.1 GCA_905236925.1 uncultured Lachnospiraceae bacterium
CTTGACCTCGATATATTGTTTAAAGCCCGGAGTAACATCATCGATATTGATCTCCGAGAGCCTTGTAAGTGACTGTTCCGGCATATTTGCCCCCTCTTTATAGGATCCCCGGGATTATAGGCTTTCCGGAGCTTTTCCTGTGCGCCGCAAAGAGCTCCTCAGTCGCGAGAGCCATTTTGGTCACGGCAAAGTCTTCTCCGTGCGGATAGACATACCAGGTGTCCTCAAGTGTGTTAAGATCCACGCAGTCGCCGTATTTCCCGAGATATTCGTATTCTATATGGCAGGAGTACAGCGAAGGGACCGCTCTAACCATCTCTCTTACAGTACCGTCTTTATCGGTCACCCTGACCTTAAAGCCATTCTTATCATGTACAAGAGTTCCGTTTCCGATCCTGATATACCTGTCGGCGTTCGGCAGAGAATCGACATGAACCTCAAGCTCGCCGGTGGAATAGGTTCCCTTCTCGACTTCGTCCCTGACATTGGCTCTCTCCCACTCGTACCAGTCGGGAATATGTGAAAACCGGGTCTCTCCTTCATCAGCAGAAAGACTGCCGTCCTCTTTCATTGTCCAGGACTTCCCGCAGGACCGGCAGAAAAGCTTTGTGCCTTCGGAAGTCATGCGGTATTCCTTTCCGCAGGAGCAGCATTGATAAAGGACTTTATGCAGACCTTCGGCGCGTTTCTTATACTTTATCCTGAAGCCGCTGTCCTTAAGCCATTTGAAATCGTCGTACTGAAATCGTTCAACAAGCCTGCGGTTGATATCGTCAACCGAGAGGTTCTTAAGATCCTCAGGACTGAACAAAAGCGAAAACTCTGCCTCGGTCGGCGCAACACCGCGGTCATGAAGGTTCCAGAACGGTGAATTCACATGATGTCCGTGACAGATCAGTGTAACCACGGGAATACCGAACAACTTGCACATCTTTCCAAGTGACTCGGGAAGCACTGCGGTTGTTCCGCACAGCGAATAACGCGCCTCGGGATAGATGACCGCGATATCACCGTTCTTTACGGTGGTTTTAAGGCTGCGGATAAGAGTCATGTCATTGGTAAATTTCCTCTTGCAGATGCACCCGACATTGCGCAGAAGCTTCTCCCTGCCGATAAAACCATCGATCGCAACCACATAGTTTGCAGTTGAGGGCCAGATGCATTTGGTGGCAACCTTGAAATCAAGAAACGCATTGTGGTTGCAGAGAAGTATATATGGCGGCTTGATGCTGTCCATACCGTTTTTCGTGATCCTAACCTTATGCTTTATAACATCGGGAAGGCTGATAAGTATCGTGATCGGTCTCAGATACCATTTCGTCCTCCTCGGAGGTATATTCATGTCAAAACGCTTGAAATCGTCCATATAAGGGCCCCTTTTATAACTTGTTCCATAACTTATTTATTTTATCATTTTGTTTTGGTTTGAGCAAGACAAAGAAAAGTGTAAAGAGATTTTCTTTACACTTTTCTTTACTCATGGAAGTCTTGTTTACTCATGGAAGACTTGTTTACTCAAGGAAGTCTTAGCTTCATCAAGCACGACTGCCCTTCGGCAGCCGCACTTGATTCTGCAAGACCGGGAACGACTCCGTCGCTTTGTGTTTAGAAATAACGCGGTGAACCATCGCGATTATTTCTAAGCAAACACAAAGTAAGCCTCCGCTTAACGCGGAGGCTTATTCCCTAGTCAATAAAATTCTTGATTTTTACTACCGTCCTGTAATTAACCGACGATATCTTACAGCCGCTTGCTCTTCCTGCCTCATGAATGATCTGACCGTTTCCGATGTAGATCGCGACGTGATTGACGCGTCCGCTTGAATCACCGTAGAAAACAAGATCACCGGGCTTTGCGTTGGCAAGAGAAACCTTCTTGCCCTTGGAGCAGCCTGCCATCTCAGTAGACTGACGCGGGATCGAACTGGTATTGATGCCGACAGCCTTGTAAACCGCAATACAGAAACCGGAGCAATCCGCGCCCGTCTTCAGACTGTTTCCTCCCCATACGTAACGCAGTCCGATATGCTTCTTCGCCTCGATAACGATAGCTGCACGCAGCGCTGAAAGATTGCTGGCCGAATCGGCTCCCACAATAGAAGTCATGGAAACTGCCCGGATCCAGTCATAGGCTACGGTAACCAGATCCTTCGCTATGTATCCTTCCATATCATCAAGATATGCTTTGACCCACAGAGTTGTTTCATCTTCCTTGTTAACAACGGTCTCTTCGATGACTACAAGAGCTTCACCGTTTGTAACTGTAGCGAGAATGTTATCCGGACTTGTTGTATCGGGGGTGGAACGGAAATTGACCGTGCCTGCATTGACTGTGGCCATGAGCTTCGCAAGCTCCTCAGCCTTGACCCTGCCTTCTTCACCCATGTACAGATAGTCTGTGGATACGTATCCCGTAACAGTACCGGATTCGATCTTTGCCCAGCCGTTGTCTTCTGTAACCTCAAGGACGATACACATGGCATTCTTCGGCAGATAACCCACTACACCGAACGAGGTACCTGCCCCGGATCGAATATTAACGTAATCATTGACATTCGCAATGGCAACGTTGTCCGGGATCGTAACAACATCGGCTAACAGAGCGCCCGAAGCACCCTCGTCCGAACTGTTGACGTTCTCATAGTATTTGTCAAGATAAAAAGAAACTCCTCCGAGTGCTTCGTCCCCCGACAAAAATCCCGCACTAACGTATGTCGTCTCCCCCAAAAGGCATACTATCAGAGAA
>CAJOQS010000253.1 GCA_905236925.1 uncultured Lachnospiraceae bacterium
AGTACTCTTGAAGAAGTCTGCAAGCCCGTTAAGTCCGTCAACCCTACCACACCTATGAAGGCCGTAAAGAACGAGACCGAGCGTGAAAACCTCCGCAAGGTCAATGTAACCGACGGCGTTGCCATGGTTAAGTTCATACGCTGGCTGAAGGAAAACGTAAGCAGCGGCACGGAAAAGGTCACCGAGGTCTCGGCTGCAAAAAAGCTCGAAGAGATCAGGTCCAAGGGCAAGGGCTATAAGGGACTCAGTTTCGAGACCATATCGGGCTACAACGCCCACGGTGCGATCATCCACTACGAGCCTACCGGGGAAACCGACGTTGAAGTCAAGAACAGCGGTCTTCTTCTGGTTGATTCGGGAGCACAGTATCTCGGAGGTACCACCGACATTACAAGGACGATTGCTGTCGGTCCTCTTACACCTGAGATGAAGCATCATTATACGATGGTCCTTCGCGGTCATCTGGCTCTTATGGCTGCCGTATTCAGAGAAGGCTGCAGCGGTGCCAACCTTGATATTCTCGCAAGAGCTCCCTTCTGGGACGAATACGAAGATTACAACCACGGAACCGGTCACGGAATAGGCTGCTTCCTGAATGTTCACGAGGGACCCCAGAGTTTCCATTACAACACACAGCGCAGATCGACGCTGACCAAGCTTGAGGAGGGAATGGTCATCACCGACGAACCCGGTATCTACATCGAAGGTAAATACGGTGTACGTATTGAAAATGACCTGCTGTGCCTGAAAGACAAAAAGACCGAGTACGGTCAGTTCATGCACTTCGAAGCCCTTACGCTCTGCCCTATCGATCTCGAGCCCGTAAACTTCGACGAGCTTACAGAAAAAGAGCGCAAGACTCTTTCGGAATACCACAAAATGGTACTCGAAAGGCTCACGCCCGAATTAAGCGAAGATGATGCAAACTGGCTGAAAAGCGTCATCTGACGTACACAAGCTTTGATGAAGGCAGCAAAGTGATTGCGGATCTGGAATCCGTATCAAAGCTTGCAAAACCGGTTCTGAAATCAAGAGTAAAGACACTTTCACTGATGTCGGTTGCCTTTAAAAGGCCTGCCAGCGAATCGAGAGCAATATTGTTTCCGTTAAAACCGCTGAGCTCGACATTGGTGAAGGGTGCCTGGACCATCAGGGTATCCGCTTCTATATCAGTGAGCTTGATCTTCCCTATGCCGGCATCACAATAAACCGTGTTCAAAGAGACGCCCTCAGGAATCGTAATGATGACTGTGGGCTCTTTCTCTGTAACATAGTTATAAAAAAGTCCGATCGTCCAGTTAAATATCGATGTATGTCCCGGTGCGTCAACCGAAACAGAGAGCATTCCGTTATCCGTCTCGATGGAGATTCCGTCCAGATAAACACCCGTACAGTTAACGGCAAACTCACTGCCGCTCCTTATAACGATATCTCCGTAATTTGCCCTGAGACTGATATCTGTGACCTCGTCATCCACAGACAGAATATAGTCTCCGATCATATTCCTGTCGGCAGGGTCGCCGCCATAGGTCAGAGAAACACCTGCTATGATAAGCGCGCCGACGATAAGTAAGACAGCCGCCAGTGCAAACAGAGTTAAAACAAGCTTTTTCATCGGGTCTCCTCCTTAATCCGCTTAATTGAATAGATTAAGTTTTTTCTTGATCTTCATGGCAAGTCTGCCGGTCCCGGGTATCAGATACTGCACTATCAGCAGCGCAAGAATGACAATGAGCATCGATACGGCAAGGAGTATAAAGAAAAAGCCGATAAAGATCAGACCCGACGGCACCTGGGCGGGAATCATTCCGATCCCTCCGGTCAATACAAGAACAGATGCCGTAAGTGAAGCGGCAAGCGCTACAAATAAAACGAGCAGAACAGCGAAGAATACGGCAATAAAAGCTCCGGACAAAAGGAAAGAGAGAATAAGGAGCGGTGTACCCCAGACATATCTTACCCATGATGCCCTGCCTCCGGAGGCAGTACCTTCACTAACGGAGTCTTCACCGTCAGAGCCACCATTGTCAAAGAATTCGTCGACCTCGCGCTCATACTGCTTCTTCTCTTCTCTGACGCGCCTTTCCTCGGCAAAATCGACGACTTCCGTCCCTTCTTCCCGCACGGGCACAGCGACAATTTCAGTGCTCTCAGCGTTAATTTCAGCGTTGGGCTCAGCGTCCGTTTCAGTGCCGGTTACAGAGATGGTCTCAGTGTTGACAGCAGCACCGATCTCAACGATCTCTTCTTCCGGAACAGGTATCTCCAGCGGCTCAACCGCGCGTTCTTCAGCGACGGATTGCGTTTTCCAGTATTTAAACTCCATATTATACTCCAATAGCTCGATTAATATTTCGCCTTACATAGCATTATTGTAAATAATTGTGTATAATAAAGCAAGACCGTCTAAGGTCCAACTAAAAAAACGGAGGAAAAAACAGTGAAGAATCCTGTTGTAACTATCGAAATGAATGACGGCGGCATCATCAGGGCCGAGCTCTATCCCGAGATTGCCCCGAATACTGTAAGAAACTTTATTTCTCTTATAGAGAGCGGCTTCTATAACGGCCTTATCTTCCACCGCGTTATAGAGAATTTCATGATCCAGGGCGGCTGCCCCGACGGAACCGGAATGGGAGGCCCCGGATACTCAATCCGCGGCGAATTCTCGCACAACGGCTTCGAGAATAATCTCAAGCACACCGCGGGCGTACTTTCAATGGCCCGCTCGATGAATCACGATTCCGCAGGTTCGCAGTTCTTTATCATGCATAAGGATTCTCCCCATCTTGACGGAGAATACGCCGCATTCGGCAAGGTCACGGAAGGAATGGATGTGGTAGACCGTATAGCAACCACCGCAACCGACTACAGTGACAGGCCCTACGAGACCCAGACGATGAAATCGGTAACGGTGGATACATTCGGTGAAATATACGATGCCCCCGAAAAGAAGGCAAGATAACTTATAATTCTTTCAGGAAACCTGTGATCAGATCATAGAGACGTCCTACCGACGGAATATTCATCTTCTCCGCAGCGGAATGGATGTCTCGAAGATCGGGTCCGATCGAAACACAATCAAGTCCGGGAAGCTTCTCTATAAGCAGTCCGCACTCAAGACCGCCGTGTGTAGCGGTAATAACGGCTTCATTTCCTGTCTGCTCTTTATACACTTCAGCAAGCTTTGCTCTGAATGCAGAATCCCTGTTATATGCCCATCCGGGGTACATTCCTCTGGTTGAGACGGTTCCGCCCGCAGCGCATACAACCGCCTTTACACGGTCAAGCACATACATTTTCTGTGATGTAATACTCGATCTGATGGAATGCGAGAATTGTACTCCATTAGAATCGGATGTGATCACTCCGAGATTAAGCGAGGTCTGCGGAAGGCCCTTTATATCCTGACTCATTTCAATCACACCCTGGGGAAGCGAGAACAATGCTCTTAAAATGTTCAGTGAATCCGAATGTGAAAATGCACCGGAACAGCTGCAGTCTTCCGAAGCGCCGGCAACAGCAGATGTAAGCGAAACACCGGGATCAGCGGTCGAATATTCCGCTTCAAACGCATCGGCATATTCCGACATCAGCTTTTCAAAGGTACCTGAGTCTTTTCTGTTTATGGCTACTGCCGCGCCGCATGCGGGACAGATGACATTGTCGAATCGTCCGCCAGATATCGAGCAGAGCTTTAAGCTTTCAATCTCCGAAACTGCCGCATAAAGGGCGCGTGCGATCAGCTTTACGGCATTTCCCCTGCCCTTTTCTATCTCACAGCCGGAGTGGCCGCCAAGAAGACCGTCGATACTTACACGATATAAGATATCTTCGCTGCACAAAGCTTCGGTTTTTGCGGGAATAAAAGAGTCAGCCCTCACACCGCCTGCGCACGAAACGGTAAATACTCCTTCTTCCTCGGAGTCGATGTTAAGCATACGGCGTGCCTTTACATCGGACAGATCTATTCCGAAGGCTCCGTCCATTCCGACCTCTTCATCGACGGTAATAATAACCTCAAGAGGAGGGTGCTTGAGTGAATCATCGGAAAGGATCGCAAAAGCGATCGCGACCGCTATGCCGTCATCGCCGCCGAGCGAAGTACCCTCCGCCCTGAGCCAGTCGCCTTCAACAACAAGGTCGAGTCCGTCCTTTGTCATGTCCTTATCGGGAGCCTTGGCAGGATCGGAAACACAGACCATATCCATATGTCCCTGCAGAATCACGGGAGCGGCCTTTTCAAGTCCGTGAGTTCCATCCTTCCATACAATAACATTGTTAAGCTCATCCTGACGGTATTTAAGTCCGAGCTCCTTTGCAAAACCGACAAGCATATCGCTGATCTGCTTTGTATTGCCCGATCCGTGAGGCACAGAGCATAGTTTTTCAAAATAGTAAAACACTTTATTGGGTTCAAGTTTTTCAAGAATCATTATATATTCCTCCGAAAAAAAGCCGGAGCATTGCTCCGGCAATAACTTCTGTTAAATTGTACAACTATCAGGTAAAAGTATCAATAACATTTCTGCTTTCGGCAGATGAATAGCCGGCAGACTTGTTATAGGTCGAAGAAGACGAAACTCCGTTGATCGCGTTGAGCGAAACGGATGCGATCTGACCTGCGCGTGTTGCAAGACGCCCCATAATGGAATCCTTGCCTGTCATTGCGCTTCTGATGGATGCCATATCGACAGACGCAAACTTCTCCTCGTTAAAGGAAAGCTTATTGTTGTCGCCGATCGTGATACCAAGATCCGAAAGGCTGACCGAATTGGCGGAGGTCCCCTGAGTCATCCAGAGAGCCTGCCTGAGCACCGAGGTATTGTCAACTTCACTGGCAGAATCTATGACCTTGTTGTAATTCTCGACAAGTTCACGAACACCTTCCTTGATCTTGTCGCGGTTCTCCTCGTCAGCGGAAAAGCTCATGACCTTGCTGACAGATGAGGCAAGCGCGGAGGCATCCGAATTGGCGGTATTAAGATTGATAAGCTCCTTCTTGTTGGCCGCGGCAGTCGATTCATCCGAGGGATTCTTGCTGTAATATGCGTTAAGAAGCTTCCTGTATGCGCCGCTGTTGATCAGAGACATATCTCCGAGAGCGGATGAACCGGAAAGCAGCGCGCTGAAAGCAGACTCGGACGATGAAGACTTCGAAGACGAGTTAAGTCCCGAAAGCGAATTAAAATAATTATTCTCACCGGAAGTGATATTGAATACGGAAGACATAATAAACCTCCTCTTCTACAGCTGCTATGATCACTGAGTTATCAGAGCGTTGATCTGATACGACATTTGGAAATTGTATGCCGCAATAGCAGCGGACATAACAGGATCCTGAATCCGCTCCTGAGCAGTTTCAACCGGTTCAGCGGACGTCCCTTCGGGAGATGTTCTGAGAGACATCTCGGTATTGTACTGCGCCCTGGTAATAGAACCGTCGTCCAAAAGCTGCTGGAGCTGGTAATCAGTATATCGGCCCAAATTGCCGGAAACTGAAGAGGCAGATGTAACTTCTGTTTCTTCGGCAGCTTCCGTCGATTCCGTTGAAGAAGCAAGTTCGGGAGTACCGGCTGAAGCAGCGCTCGCAAAAACGTCCGAAACGGCGGAAATAGCCGATGTGGGATTCTGCGTCCCGAAATTGTTCGCCTCATCGGAAGCGCTGCGTTCCTTCGAAACAGATACAAAGTTGTTCTTGAACAGACCATCGTCAGCAGCATTGACACTCTTCTGCATGTTTTCTGCAGCAAGCTTCATGGACTGCACTGCAGCCTTGCCCATACTGGAAAGACTGATGGTATACGCCGGAGTGTTCTCGGCAACATAAGCCTTCTGTGCCTGCCTTGTAACACTGTCTGTCGACTGATTGGTTCCGGAAAGAGGTTTAACCTTCTCAACAGAGGCAGTATTGGTTACAGGATATGAAGTTGTATCCGACTTGAATATGCCGACATCCGAAATGTAGATATTCATACAGCTGCCTCCTTTCCGAAAAATGTGCATAAAAAACCACTTTTATTCCATTACATCATATGTATTAAAGCATCAAATTATGTCATTTATATGTCAAAATGCAGTTTTTAGCAAAAAAACTTGTTTTTTCACGATAACGGATATATAATATCTCTGCAATTATTTGAAAGGAGGAATGGCCATGAGTGACAACGAAAATTCTCACAACTATACTCCGCTCCTGCCCTTCAACGACATCATAAAGGACGGCTTTATCATTTACGACAACGTTGCTTATGTTCGCGATGTGGATCTTACGGACAAGAAATTTGAAAACAATCACAGCGACAACATGATCAAGTACTATACCACCTGCGTTGGCGAGCCCATCCGTATCGGAGGCGGCTGAAAGCATATTTTATAAAATAAGACCCCGGCGTTACGGCAGTGTTCATAAGACAGTAACGCAAAATGAGCACTGTCGCGGTGAATTGGCAAAAAAGAAGAAGTCTGAAAGGAACATACCTTCCAGACTTCCTTTTTTTATTAAAATAATGAGATGGTTTTTGCTTTTACATCCACCTCGCCACCTATTATCTTGGCAATCCTGCGTTGGGGGGCAACTATATCAACCACAACATTAATGGTAGGAACGTTTGGTTGGTTGAACGCTCCTCCAAATTTGGAGGGGCGTATTTGTACACAGCGTCTTCAGCGCCGCTTGATGATATACCTGTAAATGTGCCATGGGATGAATAAGATGCCGAGCACGGCGGCTGCTGCAAATACATAGAACTGGGGCTGCAGCTTCATGAAACTCGGATTCAGCTC
>CAJOQS010000254.1 GCA_905236925.1 uncultured Lachnospiraceae bacterium
CCTTCCGTCCCACATATTGAAGTTTCCGACCACGCTGATCCTCTGCGCGTTGGGAGCCCAGACTGCAAAATAGGTTCCCCTGACTCCCTTTACGGTTCTGACATGGGCACCAAGCTTTTCATATATCTCGTAGTGTATTCCCCTGATAAAGCGGTCCTCGTCCTCGGGTCCGATCAGCGGTGCAAAAGCATAGGGATCGTAGAACTCAGAGCTTGAGCCGTCGTCATATGTGACAACGAGCTTGTAGGACTCGACCTTGCTTCCCGGGAGCAGGACCGAATAGTTGCCCTGTCCGTCCACACTCTCCATCGGATAGCATTTATTCCTGATCTTGAGAGAAACCTCTCTTGCGGTAGGCTGGAATGTATTGTAGAGCACGCCCTTGTGAGTCACATGTCCCCCGAGCCATGTATGGGGATCGTCGTGCTCCGAATAAACGATAGCCTCCATCGCACCCCAGTTCATAAGATCATACAGAACATTGCCTTCCTCAACCATAAAAACCCTCCTCTAAACCCTATTATTTATTCGCGATACCATTCGTCACGTCCGGTCTCCTCGGGTGTACCCTCGGATGCCTCGGTGTATTTTTTCAGAACAGGCTCGATAATGAACGATCTGAGCAGGCATACCGTTCCGGGCAATACGGGAACGAACAGTGCCAGAACCATAAGATAATACCTGAATGCCCATGCCAGAACCCCGATAACGGCATAGATAAGGACGAGAATGAACGACCTTACGAGATGCTTGGTCGCGATAAGAAGCGCATTTCTCAATAGTCCCCCGAACTTAACGGTGAACCTTGAAAGAAGCGGGAAAATCCATACCAGCGAAACACCGGCAAAAACACATCCCGCAACGAAAATTGCAAACATGACATTGCCGAAGGAATTGCCCTCATTCGCGAGCGCATTCGCATACCTTATATCAACAGACATGAGGAACGCGAAGAGACTGTAAACAACGGAGGTGATCGCCGCGATGCCGAAATTGTCCCTGAAGGAATGGAAGAACTCCCTTGTCGCGTAGCTCCTGCTCCTTCTGATGACCTTGACCATTGCATAATAAAGTGCAGTCGATGAGGGGCCTATCAGGACTGCGGCTATCACACACGCAATAAGAAAGATCGTGTTGTTGCCGGTGAAGGAAGCCGCGTACGGTATTGCTATGCCGAATACGCACCAGAGCACTCCAAGCCAGAACGTGTCTATTATTTTGTTGATCAATGTGAAAAATCCGTTTTCCGGATCAAAAATCCTGCTCATTTCCTGTGAATCAAACCTTTCAGATATTCAGATGCCGTTTTGACAAACGACCCGTTTTCGGCATTTGCTGCCGCTTCCTTTTCAGACCCGGTCTCCGGATCAGGCTCCGGACCGGCCTCTTCCGCATCACTGAGGAAGTCCGAGTCTATCGTATATTTCTGCTTTCCGGCGGCACGGTTCAGCTCCATGATCGTAGCCGGAACGTAATCTGCTCTCTTCTTCTGTCTGGAACCTGCGGAGTTCTTGGAATTCCCGCCCTTTTTCGCAGCAGGGCGCGGAGCCGCTTCCTCGCCCGGAGCGGGTGCTGCCTCAGGTTCGGCCTTGCTCTCCTCTTTTACAGGTTCGGGTGCGTTAGGCGCTTCCGCGACCACGGCAGTCGGTTCCTCAGTCTCTTCGACCCGGTCAATATCCATATAGTCTCCGGTCTCCGTCATGAGGCCGCGTTTGTGGAGGCTGTCTTCAACATGCTCCTTGGCTATCATATAAATGCAGGCCATCAGGGGAGCGCCTATCAGCATTCCCACTATTCCCCACAGACTTCCGAAGAAGGTACATGCAAAAAGCACCCAGAACGGAGACAGACCGATGGAATCACCGACTATCTTGGGTGTGATGACATTGGCATCAAGCTGCTGAAGCACTATGATCAGAATGATGAACCAGAGACATTTAATCGGGCTGGCAAATAGTACGAGGATCGCGCTGGGTATCGCACCGATGAAAGGTCCGAAGAACGGGATGACATTGGTCACGCCAACGATAACGCTGATCAGTGCGGGGTACGGGATATCGAGAAGCTTCATTGCAACAAAGCAGAGAAGCCCGATAATAACCGAGTCGACCACCTTTCCGGTTATCGAAGCGGTGAACTTAATATGGCATGCCTTGGTGATCCTGATGATCTTGTTGGCACTTCTGCGTTTGAAAACGGAAAAGACGATCTTTTTTGATATGGCGGAAAGCTTTTCCTTGTATCCCAGAATGTAGATCGAAAAGATCAGACCGATCAGAATGTTGTAGATCGTTCCGATAAGGCTCCATATTCCGGAGGCAAGCGATCCGAGCACGTTGGCAGTCGTCGACATCAGCTTGTTGTTGAAGAAATCCTCGAGGTAATCGGTGACCTTGACGAAGCCCATTTCAAGGTATTCGCCGACCTGAGTCTTTTCAAGCTCAAGTCCCCAGTACCACTCCTTGACCCTTTCGGCCTGGTCCGGGAAATTCTCAACTATTCCGGTTACTGTTGCAACCAGCTGAGGTATCAGCAGGTTCAGCAGATAAGCGATAAACACAAAAACCAGAATCAGCGTGATCACTATGCTGATTATCCTTGCCGCCCTGTTCGCGCGGCTGATCTTTCTGGAGCGCTTGTAAAAGAGCCACTTAAGCCGCTCCTCGATGAAGATCATGAGCGGATTCATAAGATAGGCCATGACGGCGCCGATAAAGCAGGGAGCAATAGCCTTGAATATCCTGTCCTTGATCGCGGAAAAATCCTCATGCCGTATGAACATGAATACCAAAAGAACAGTCGCCGCTATAACGGCAAAAGCGACAAGTCCGTAAATCAGGAGCTTCCTGCGCTGGCCGCCTTCGCGTCCTTCAACCATGATCTTTTCTTCAGACATTATCAATCCTCATCAGAAAAAACAACCTCGCCCGTTTCGGCGTTCATGCTCTCAATGATTGCAAGGGATTTAAGATCGATACCCTTGTCCCTGATCGCCTTTCCGCCGCTCTGGAAGCCCTTCTCGATAACGATGCCGATACCTTCGAGCGCGGCGCCCGCGGATTCAACTATGTCGATCAGTCCGAGAAGAGCACAGCCGTTGGCAAGGAAATCATCGATGATGAGTATCCTGTCGTCCGACGAGATATACTTTTTCGATACTATGACATCATAAACCTTTTTGTGGGTAAAGCTTTCGATCTGAGTGGTGTAGGAATCGCCGTCAAGATTGATGCTCTGTGCCTTCTTCGCAAAAACGACGGGAACATTGAAATACTGAGCCGCAATGCACGCGATCGCGATGCCCGATGCCTCTATAGTGAGGATCTTGGTGATCTTCTTGTCATTGAAAAGACGTTTGAATTCCTTGCCGATCTCGTTCATCAGTGCAACATCTATCTGGTGGTTCAGGAACATGTCGACTTTGAGGACATTCCCGGGTTTAACATTTCCTTCCCTGCGTATACGTTCTTTAAGAAGCTTCATCTCTGCAAGACCTTTCTTGATTTTTTGATAACCTACGACTTTTCATTCTAACATAAACGGCAATAAAGTTGTAGCACTTATTTTCTGGATTTTTATTTTTTTAAACTGTACAAAAATTTTTATATATGCTACACTTATTCTCAAGAAAAAACAAAGGAGAATCACCACGATGCAGCAGTTTGACAACGCCTTTATCTTTGATCACCCGCTTATCCAGCACAAAACATCGCTTCTCCGCGACAAGAACACCTCCACAAAGGATTTCCGTGAGCTTGTTTCCGAGATCTCCATGCTGATGGCATATGAGGTTACGCGGGATTTTGAACTTGAAGATGTTGAAGTTGAAACACCTATTTGCAAGTGCACTACAAAGGTACTCTCTCACAAGAAGAAGATCACTCTGGTACCTGTTCTCAGAGCAGGACTCGGAATGGCGGACGGCATGCTCAAGATACTTCCCCAGGTCCGTGTCGGTCACATCGGTCTTTACCGTGACCACGAAACACATGAGCCCATCGAGTATTACTGCAAGCTTCCCGACGACGTTGCCGAGAGTGAGGTAATCCTTCTCGATCCCATGCTCGCGACCGGCGGCTCCGCTATCGCCGCAACAAGGTTCATCATGGACCGCGGCTGCAAGAACATCCGCTGGGTAAGCATGATAGCTGCTCCCGAAGGTATCATCGCATTCCACAAGGTATATCCCGAGATCCCCGTATGGTGCGCTGTCGTTGACGAGAAGCTCAACGAGAACGCTTACATCGTTCCCGGACTCGGTGACTGCGGTGACCGTCTCTATGGTACCAAATAAGTTTTTTCGAACGGAGATATAGTATGATTTCCCTGGATAATCTCAAAGAAATAGCACATTCCATAGCTGTTCAGTTCGGTTCGAACTGTGAGGTAGTTGTGCACGACCTTTCCGAAGGCAAGCTTGACTCTTCCATCGTTTTCATTGAAAACGGTCACGTCAGCAACCGCAAGGTCGGAGACGGTCCTTCGCATGTTGTTCTTGACGCGGTTCATGATCTTTCAAAAACCGAGGATCACCTCGGCTACCTGACACGCACCAAGGACGGACGCATACTGAAGTCCAGTACGGTATATATCCGCAACGACGACGGAGTTCCGGCATATATACTGTCGATCAACTACGACATCACGGGCTTCATGATGACCGAGAACGCCCTGAAGGCCTTTATAGGTCCCGATGAAAACGATTCGGATGCCGAGAAGATCACGAACAACGTCAACGATCTTCTGGACGATCTGATCGAGCGGTCAGTCAAGAAGATAGGCAAACCCGTTGCCTACATGACCAAGGAGGAAAAAACAGCCGCGATACAGTTCCTTAACGACAGCGGCGCGTTCCTCATCACGAAGTCGGGCGACAAGGTTTCGAAGTACTTCGGCATCTCCAAATACACGCTTTACAGCTATATTGACGTAAACAAATAAATAATCGCAGACCACAGACCGAATATGTTTCCGGCACCAACCGGACGTATTCGGTCTGCTTTTTATCGATTGGGTCTTGCTTCTTTTGCTTTAAAGTGATAAAGTGATACCATACTGCTATAAAAGGAGGTTTCTCTCTATGACCAAAACCATTAAAGGCAGACTTACCATTACCGTTATTCTCATCGTTGTTGCTTCTCTGCTCATTTCAGCCGTGTCGATCATCATCTTCTCACGGAATATCCTCTCCGAGCGTGCGATCAACGAAGTTCAGGTTCAGGCCGACAAATACGGAAAAAGCGTCGACAGCTGGATACAGAACGAAAAAACAATGACCGAAGGCGTTGCCAACGGTATAGTTTCACTCATGGAAAAGTATCAGGCAGACAACAGTGCCGATTTCGATTTTTACTGGGACGAGATCCAGAAACTCGTCACAAAGAGCTCCAAGGACAGAGCCGTTCTGCTGAATATGTATTACGGTACGGAAAACAAGGATTTCCTTCAGAGCGACCCGGATGCTCTTCCTCCCGAGGGATATGATCCCACCGCACGCGGCTGGTACAAGGCAGCCGTCGCAGCCGGCACCACCATCGTGACCGACCCTTACATGGACGTTCTTATCGGCGGAATGTGCATCACCGTTGCTTCACCTATTTATGTCAACGGTTCTCTCGTAGGTGTTATCGGTACCGACTACACCCTCGGCACGATCAGTGACATCGTCAGCAGCATCGCCCACGAGAGCGGCGTATACGGATTCCTTTCCGATTCCTCAGGAAACTTCATAATCCATGAGAACAAGGAATATGAACCCGGTGACGAGTTCGCCGTAGCCGTTACCTCCGCTCTTCCCACTATCTCGTCGATCATCTCAAGCCCCGGCTCCGATGTTCTCGAAGTCGACGACTACGACGGCGAGAGGGTTTACATCTCCACTTCGCTGATCGAATCCTGTGACTGGGTTCTCGGAATCTCCACTCCGAAGGCTAATGCGACTTCCGAGGTATCGCGAATGATCGTCATGTCCGCAGGAATGTCGCTGATCGTCATCCTGCTGACCGCAGTGATCATGACTCTGGTCATCAGAGGTCTTCTCAAGCCTGTTGAGCACATGAAGGAATTCCTGAGGAACAACGCTTCGGGTGATTCTTCTTACGAAGGTCTCAGCGAGGTCGACGAGATCTCCGAGATAATGGAGGACTTCGAGGACAAGTTCATTCACACGATCGAGCGTACAAGGACCGCGACCGGTGTTATCGGTTCCAAGATGTCCGACGCCAACGATCAGATATCCAATATCAACGGACGCATCACCGATATCGATGAGATGATCCGCAGAACCGAGACCAACGTCAGCTCACAGACCTCCAGCATCCAGAGTATCGAGGGAACCTGCAGGGATGTTGCGAATTCAATGGATGATCTTACCGACGAGACAAGGACTATGTCCGACAAGGCGGACGAGATAATAGCAAGAGTTGAAAAGATGGTTCCCGAGCTTATCAAGAATCAGGAAAGTGCCGTATCGATAACACGCACTTCCCAGGTCAAGCTCGAGGCAGCAATTGAAGAAGCAAAGGTTATTTCAGAGATCGCAAGCGTTGCAGAAGCGATCAATTCCATTGCCGAGCAGACAAGCCTGCTTGCCCTGAACGCTTCGATCGAGGCGGCCAGAGCAGGCGAGTCAGGAAAAGGCTTCGCCGTTGTCGCTGATGAGATCAAGGCTCTCAGCACGACAACGACAAATGAGATCGAAAAGGTCAACAGCCTTGTCGACAAGGTTACAAACAGCGTAAGCACCCTTTCCGACGAGAGCAGCCGTATGGTCGAGTTCCTTGGCAGCACGGTAATGAAGGATTACGTTACCGCCACCGATCTTGCCAAGAACTATATGTCGGATGCCGAGTACTACGCAAAGATCTCCACTCAGCTCACCGGACGCGCCGAAACACTTTCCGGTTCTGTCGGAACCATCGCTTCCGTAGTCAACGAGATCAGCTCCGCTCAGGACGACCTGAACAGCTCGATGCACGGTATCGCCGGACATCTTGAAGAGATCACGGTTGCCAGCACCAACGTATCTTCCCAGACCGAGGAGGTTCTCGGAAGCATCGATAATCTCCGTGAAACTATGGAGTCCTTCAAAGTCTGATAATTCCGTTTACAATAACGTTCTTCATGCCCGAAGAGTTTCTGCGGGGATCCGCATATGATGCGTTCTCGTGGAGCTCTTCGGGTTTAAATATGCATAAATCCGCATCGAAGCCCTCTTTGATCAGCCCCTTGCCGGTAAGCCTTAAAGCCTCTGCAGGCGCGAGCGTCAGCTTGTTTACGGCCTTTTCGAGGGATAACGATCTGCGTTCCAGCACAAAATGCTCGATCAGCCTCGTACAGCTTCCGTAAACACGCGGATGGGGAAGCCCCGCTGTTGGATAGGTCGCGTCCGATATCAGCGAACTGCAGGGCACGTTAAGTATTCTTTCTATGTCTTCCTCGCAGGCCATGAAATCTATCATGGTCACATGGCAGTTTTCCTCTATCAGAAGGTCGCAGCACGCATCAAGCGGAGTACAACCGCGCATGTTCGCGATCTCATCGATATTCTTTCCCTGACATTCCCTGTTCTTTGCCGAATCCACCGATGTAACGTATATTCCGTCCCAGCCCGCAAGCTCGGCGATATTGTCGAATGCCGCGGTCTTTTTTTCACCCCTGATCATGGCATCGAGTGCTTTCCTGTTCTCTCTGCTCCTGAGGCGGCATACGATATCCGCAATACCTC
>CAJOQS010000255.1 GCA_905236925.1 uncultured Lachnospiraceae bacterium
AGCTTTTCGCCGAATTCGGCATACTTGAGCTCCTTAACAAGATACTTTCGCCCCTGATGCGTCCCCTCTGGGGAATGCCCGGTGCTTCCGCACTCGGAATAGTATCCACCTACCTCTCCGATAATCCCGCCATCCTTACTCTTGCCGACAGCAGGGAATACAGAAGATACTTCAAGGCCTACCAGATCCCTGCCCTTACAAACCTCGGTACAGCATTCGGAATGGGTCTCATCGTAACAAGCTGCATGCTCGGTCTGTCAACGGAGCTCGGCGTCGGACTGGGTATCGCCGTTCTCTGCGGCAACCTCGGTGCCGTGATAGGAAGCATAGTCAGCACAAGATTAATGCTGCTGGCTTCCAAAAAGGAATTCGGAAAAGAGCTGAGCGCTCTTGATATGCCCGGTGCTGCACAGCTGAAGAATTCCCACAACGACGAGGAAGAAGCCGATCCCAAAAAGCAGGGTGCATTCCTTCGCTTCCTCAATGCACTCCTTCGCGGAGGCAAGGTTGGTGTGGACATGGGACTGGGTATCATCCCCGGAGTCTGCATCATATGCACTCTGGTCATGATGCTCACGAACGGTCCTTCCGAGTCAGGCGCCTATACCGGCGCAGCCTATGAAGGAATACGTTTCCTTCCAATGATCGGCGATAAGCTTAAATTCCTTCTCGCTCCGCTGTTCGGTTTTACATCGAGTGAATGCGTATCGGTTCCCATCACCGCACTCGGTTCAGCCGGTGCAGCCCTCAGTACCGTAAAGACCCTTGCCGCGAAGAAGCTGATCGGTGGAGGCGACATCGCAGTCTTCACTGCAATGTGCATGTGCTGGAGCGGTTATCTCTCGACTCACTGCTCGATGATGGATATGCTCCATTGCAGGAAGTTCGTCGGAAAATCCATTCTGTTCCATACGATCGGAGGCCTCTGCGCCGGAATCGCAGCACATTTCCTGTATCTGCTGTTTTCTTGATACATAATAACAAAAAAGTCGCGGTGAAACATCGCGACTTTTTCAATTCAAAAACATAAAGCGCCCCGGCATTTCTGCCGAGGCACTTTTGACGTTAAGCGGGTTTTACTTTCTAAGGCCAAGCTTCTCGATAAGGCTACGATACTCATTGATGTCGGACTTCTTGAGGTACTCAAGGAGACCACGTCTCTGACCAACCATCTTCAGAAGGCCGCGTCTTGAATGATGATCCTTCTGGTTAACCTTCAGATGAGCTGTAAGGTCGTTGATCCTTGCTGTAAGAAGAGCTACCTGAACCTGAGTGGAACCGGTGTCTTCTGCGTTCTTGCCGTACTTTGCGATGATCTCGGCTTTCATTTCCTTTGTAACTGCCATTGTTTTTTCCTCCGTTTGATGAAATTTATAAAGTCGACCAATGCTAAGGAACCGGCCGGAGCGACCGCATACCTGAGCTATGGTTCACAACCTTGTATAGTTTACAGAGAGTGAGATGGTTTGTCAAGCCCTAATTACTTTCCAGTCATTTTTTCGATTCGCCTTATCCCTGCATCATAACGCCGGTATATAGTCAGAGGGCATTTTCTCGCCTTCGCACAAAAGCCCCGCCATATAGATCGGATAGTATGTGATCCTGCCATCAATCTCTACGTTGTTTGTCGACAGGACACATACCTCCTCAAAGGAATACCTCTCCAGTAAGTGATCCAGAGCCTTGTGCTTCTTATAATCCTTGCCGGACTTTACCTCTATCGGTATCGGCTTATCATCCCGTTCTATGATAAAATCAACTTCTCCAACTCCGTTCTTTTTGTAATAATACGGTGAAAGACCTGCTGCGTAGACCTCCTGCGCAACATAGTTTTCAAATAATGAACCGTTATTGATCTCGTTATCCGGATTCATTTCCAGGAGCTGTTTTTTAACAGATACAGGATAGCAGCTTGTCAGAAGCCCGACATCACTCATAAATAGTTTGAACACATTCGTTTCCTTAGACATCTTGAGCGGCTGCACCGGTACCGAAACAATGTAGGAAGGGATCGCCACTGCTGCATCCTTCAGCCACAAAAAGCTTTCCTCATATCTGTCGAATTTCAATTCCTTATCGAGTAACGAGAAATTGAACTTCCTGTTCTGCTTGTTCAGCTGCGCGGGAATATTGTCATATACCGAGATCACCTTCAGTTTGCGATTCTCAGCCTCATACCTGGTAAAGTCCGCTTTGTACTGGTTGACGATGCTCTTCTGTTCTTCATCTATCCTCTCAATACTGTGAGAGGCGTTGTACTCCCGTACAACCGCCGGCATGCCTCCTACGATCAGATAGTAGTAGAAGGCTTTCAAAAGCTTTTCATGGATAATGGGATCTACCGCTATTCTCTTTTTATAGCATTCTTTGGAATGAGCGAGCATATTCTCCGTGATACCGGACGCAAGGGCAAATTCTTCAAAGGTCATCGGAGCCATCTGCCACATATCGGCATAACCGACCGGAATCGACCTGATTCCCTTCAGTTCCACACCAAGATTGGATCCGCTGAGTATATATCGATATTTTCCCTCGTCAGCAAGGAACTTTATCTTAGTCACTATATCCGGGTATTTCTGTATTTCGTCAAGAAAGATCACGGATTCGTGCTCCTGCAATGGAACATCGGAGTACAATCCGAGGCGTTCCGAGATTTCGGAGGCGTCTGTCGCCGATATCAGAAAGTCCCTGACATCCGTTCTTTCGATCAGGTTGAACTCGGCAAATGATATATTATTTGCATTCAAAACCTTGCGGACAAGATATGTCTTCCCTACCTGCCTTGCGCCATAGATCAGAAGCGCCTTCTTTCCGCCGTTGATCCATTTCTGTATTCTTTCTTCGGCCTTTCTGTACACGCCTTCACCTCCTTCGCCCATAATGAATTATATCATCCCAAAAAGACGACATCAACTGCATTTTTAAAAAACGGGGCAAAACGCCCCGTTTTTCACGTGAATTTCGGGGCGAATTGCCCCTTTTTTGTTGAATCTGATTATTCTGGATTAATTTGGCCATTACTTTGACCTCGAAATCTTGACCTCACTCGAAACACCTGATTTCTGTATCATTTCCAGGACTTCCTTATAGCGCTTCTTTCCGGCCTTAATCTTGATCTGCACTCCCTTGCCCAAGCCATAAAAAGCATCATCCTCAATCTCCTTCAAATTCTTCGCGTTAATCACTATCACCTTAAGTTTAGGCAGTTCATCAAAAGCGCTGTCCGCAATACTTTCAATGTTCTTCCCGACCTTTATCTTAGTAACGTTAGGGCAATATTCAAAGGCGAGATCACCGATACGTGTAATCGCATACTTTTTGCCATCAACCGTCACTGATGACGGAACAGTTATTGTCGTCTTCTCGCTCGAATACGTGATAAGCAGATTTCGTCCTTCATCATTCAGCCGATATTCATTGATAAGCGATTGATTATTTGCCTTGAAGCGCTCGGTAAATAATATTTTTCCATTCAGATATTTACAGACAATGCTTTCATAGGCACTGCCGTCAGCATTTAAAGAAGTATACTCCGTTATTTTGTTGCCGGCTTCATCATGCCGTACTATTGTTGTATTCGATGATCCATCGTCCTGCGTCTCTTTGTTTATCTTATCCGGGAAAACAACCGGCACGAGTTCGCTATTATTTTTTGCATCATAACGCTTCCAGCACTTCAGAGTTCCATCAGACTGTGCCACATAGACTCCCTGTTCCGTCTCCACATACCTGGCATCATCTGCAACTTTGATCGGTGCTTTTCCTTCCTCCCAGAACCAATAGGCGCCGTCATCCTTTATCATGAAAATTTCCCACTGCCCGTAATCCCGGACAATCTGTGCTGTTTTCACATTCTCGAGCTTTTTGGACGGAATGGATAGCGCTGTCGTTTTCCCATCCTCTTCACCGCCCCACGTCCAAAGGGATCCATCGTTTTTTAC
>CAJOQS010000256.1 GCA_905236925.1 uncultured Lachnospiraceae bacterium
CCCAAAAGGCATACTATCAGAGAAATTGAAATTATTGCACTGAATTTCTTTAAAAAATTCAATTTCACTAAAGCGTCCTCCTTTTGCAAGAATTGGTGTCAAATATTACATTTCTATTACAATTCCGTTGCTTATTTTAATAGCCTTAATTAATTTTGTCAATGATTTTGACTAAAAAACAGGATATTTTGTTAATAATTACAACAAAATATCCTGTTCAGTTATTATATAGATATTTTAAAAAATGAAGGGATCTCACAAAATAGAAATTGAATATGCTCAGCTGTTGCCAAGAATACTTTTGATCCTCTCATTGATCATCTCGATCGCAACATTATTCTCACCGCCGCGCGGAATGATAATATCGGCGTAACGCTTAGAAGGCTCGACAAACTGGTCATGCATGGGCTTTACGGTATTGGTATACTGTGTAAGGACCGATTCGAGCGAACGTCCTCTGTCGTTAACATCGCGCCCTATCCTTCGGGCAAGACGCTCGTCAGCATCGGTGTCGACAAATATCTTGATATCCATAAGGTTTCTCAAAGCCTCATCCTCGAAAACAAGGATGCCTTCTACGATTATTACCTTCTGGGGCTCAACATGGATAGTCTTGTCGATGCGGTTATGAATCGTAAAATCATAAACAGGGACTTCAATGGCCGATCCGGACTTAAGGGTGATGATATCACGGATAAGCCTGTCGGTTTCAAACGCGTTGGGATGATCGTAATTGATCCTGGTCCTTTCATCAAAGGACATGTCATTGTGCGGAAGATAATAATTATCGTGCGAGATCAGTCCGACATTGTCACCGAAGACCTCTGTGATCTTGTGCGCCACGGTTGTCTTGCCCGATGCTGTACCGCCTGCGATTCCGATAATAACACAGTTTCCCATTGCAATCCCTCCTCTGCTATCCTTACCAGTCCATAGAGCCGTGTTCGGGTCTTCTCTCGCGGAGAAGAAGCTCAAAAACAGCCTCCTTTGCGGATTTACCCTCAAACAGTATCCTGTTGACCTGTTCAACGATAGGCATTTCAACATTGTATTTCCGGGCGAGCTTTAACGCAGCCTTGGCACAATGAACACCCTCAACGACCTGGTTTACCTCCTTCATGGCTTCCTCAACTCCCATGCCCTGACCTATAAGGTTTCCGGCACGCCAGTTGCGGCTGTGATGTGAAGTACAGGTAACAAAAAGATCGCCGATCCCGGACAGACCGCACAGAGTCTCGAGCTTCGCTCCCATCGCGGTGCCAAGACGGTTGATCTCCGCAAGTCCCCTTGTCATAAGCGCGGCCTTGGTATTGTCACCGAAGCCGAGTCCGTCCGACATACCCGCGGCAAGCGCGATTACATTCTTAATTGAACCTCCGAGCTCAACACCGATAACATCGTTGCTGGTATAAACCCTGAACGTGTCGGTCATGAAAACATCCTGAAGATACTCGGCTGTAGCCTTGTCATGAGATGCTACTACAACTGTAGTAGGAATCAGTCTGCTGACCTCTTCGGCATGGCTGGGTCCGGAAAGGACTGAATTGTTGGCCTGCGGGATCTCCTCGTTGAGGATATCGAGCAGAGTATCGAGAGTAGCCTCCTCGATTCCCTTGGCAACATTAACTATCTTCTGTCCTTCTTTGATAAAAGGACTTACAAGCTTCGCAGTCGAGCGTACAAAGGGAGATGCAACAGCGAAAACGATAAGCTCGGGATCAGATGTCCTGCATGCCAGTTCATGATCCGAGGTCAGAACGACGCTCTCCGGCAGAACAGCTCCCGGAAGGTTCTTAATGAAGCTTCTGTCGGCCTCAAGAGCCTTGATCTCCGGTTCGATCTTGGACCAGAGCGTTACTTTCCTGCCCTTGTTGGCAAGCAATATAGAGATTGCGGTACCCCAGGTACCTGCTCCAAGTACTGTAATTCCCATACGATCACTCCTCCAGCTTCTGTTCTTTATGATCAGCGTCACTGTCACCGGCAGTCGGAGGACAGACGGCAACATGCTGGCCGACCTTGTTCTCGGTACCGTTCAAAAGTCTTACGATATTGGCCCTGTGTCTGAAAAAGGCAGAAACGGTAAACAGGCACGACAATATTACAAGCCAGATATAATAGGGATCCCCTGTTTTAGTGATCGCGATCCAAATGGGAAACAGAAGGGATACACACAGGGACCCGACAGAAACATATTTCGTAATAAATATGAGTCCACCGAAGATAAGCGCGCCGGGCAGGAACAGCCAGTGATCGACCGCGCCGAAAACACCGCCGGTCGAAGCTATGCCCTTACCGCCCTTGAATTTCAGCCATACAGGATAATTGTGCCCGAGAACACAGGCGATACCGAATACCAGCAGCAGCAGGTACATTGCCGGATGATCCTTGAATATCCAGTATTTCATGACCATAAGAGGAATAAAGGACTTAAGGAAATCGCCTATAAAGGTGATGATCCCGCCTTTCTTTCCTATGACTCTGAATGCATTGGTCGTTCCGGCATTGCCGCTTCCGTAATCCCTGATATCAAGCTTATAGATCTTGCCGACGATATAGCCGGTCGATATCGTGCCGATCAGATACCCCAGAACGGCACAGATAATAATCAATAATGGTAAGCTCATAATTATTGTTCCTTCTCGGCTCTCTCCCTGATAAGGATGCGGATCGAGGTTCCGGAGAATCCGAAGGCTTCCCTTATCTTATTCTCGATGTAACGCTGATACGAGAAATGGAAAAGTTCCTTATCATTGACAAAAATGACAAATGTGGGCGGCTTGACCGATACCTGCGTGATGTAATACAGCTTCAGTCTCTTGCCCTTATCGGTCGGCGGCTGCTGCATTACAACAGCTTCCGACATTATCTCGTTTAATACTCCGGTCTTGACTCTGAGGTTCTGATTCTGAATAACGACCTCAACGCTCTCAAATATCTTATTCAGCCTCTGACCGGTGGCGGCAGAGATATACAGGATCTCGGCATAAGGTATGAAGCTGAGGGTCTGGGCTATCTTGTCGCGGAACCTGTACATGGTCTTGTCATCCTTTTCGATGGCGTCCCATTTGTTAACTGCGATGATAATGCCTCTTCCACGTTCATGCGCGATACCGACGATCTTGGCGTCCTGTTCGGTAACGCCCTCAACGGCGTCGATGACCAGAATTACAATATCCGATTTCTCAACCGCGCTGACGGTGCGCACGATCATGTATTTTTCAAGTTCTTCCTTGATCTTGTTCTTTCTGCGAAGACCAGCGGTATCAACAAAGACATATTCCTTGCCTTCGTGCTCGACTATCGTATCGATCGAATCCCTGGTGGTTCCGGCAACATCGGAAACGATGCAGCGGTTTTCTCCGAGAAGCTTGTTGATGAGTGAGGACTTGCCGACATTGGGCTTACCTACGACCGCGATCCTCGGGCGTTCATCCTCTTCCTCTGATTCTTCATCATCGGGGAAATACTTTACAACCTCGTCAAGCAGTTCACCGAAGCCCTGCTTATTGCTCGAGGAAACCGCAAAAGGATCTCCGAGTCCAAGGTTATAGAATTCATACACATCTGCTTCAAGCTGTTTGAAATTGTCGACCTTGTTTACGGTCAGAACAACGGGCTTCTTGGAACGCCTCAACATATCGGCTACCTTGAAATCAGCATCTACAAGACCCTGTCTGACATCAACAAGGAAAATGATAACATCCGCGGTATCTATCGCGATCTCGGCCTGCTCGCGCATTGACTTCAGGATCGCATCGGAGGAATCGGGCTCGATACCTCCGGTATCTATTATCGTGAACGGCCTGTCAAGCCAGCTTGAATCGGCGTAAAGGCGGTCTCTGGTGATACCGGGATAATCCTTTACGATCGAAAGCTGCTCACCTGCCAGGGCATTAAACAAAGTGGACTTGCCGACATTAGGTCTCCCGACAATCGCCACAATCGGTTTGCTCATATGGAACCTCTCTCTCAAAATTACCTGTGTAATCGCTGCATAAAACGTCTACCAGCGCATATCCATCTGATTTTACTATACGGAAATTGGTTTGTAAAGCGCTTTGAAGCTCCTCCACCGTCAGGTCATCGAGCAGGACGGATTCACCGGCTCTCAGCATACAGGATGGCATGATAACATAATCTCCGAGATCCCGGCCCTTCAGCTGCGCGAGTATATCCTGTCCGGTTACAAGCCCGGCAACAGTTATAAGAGGCCCGAAGAAGTCGTTTCTGATACCTATGACAGAGGTCTGTGTTTCGGGATACTTTTCGGTTATCCTTGCGCAAAGCTGCTTAAGTACAGGCTCAAACAACTTTCCGGTGATAAAGGTGAAGCGGCCTTTAAGTATCCGCTCGCTCACATCCTCCGCGATAGCGTCCTCAAATTCATCGAGCAGGCTCCTTATCATTCCGACCCCGTTTTCCATCTGGGGGAAGCCTTCGTATCTTTCGGCTTCGGGAATAGGAAGTCCCGCAGTCAGATACCATTCGTCCGATGCAAAAACAAGCCTTTTCCCGCATTTTGCGAGATAGTATTCCTGCCACTTCTCGATCTGTTTAACTACCTCAAGCGACTCTTCCCTGTCAAATGGCTCAAGCCGGCACAGCCCTTCACGGTACTTCGTAAGACCGACCGGAACGACCGAAAGGCTCACAAGGTTGGGAAGATACTTTTCGATATCTCCGAGCGTCCTGTCAAGTTCC
>CAJOQS010000257.1 GCA_905236925.1 uncultured Lachnospiraceae bacterium
CATTACCCTTATTCGCGAACAGCTCCATCCGAAGGCCGAAGGTGTCACACGGATAATAGTCACATTCCCCGCTGTGCGCTCTTCTCGCAACACACACGATATTGTCTTTATTCATTGAGTCTCCTCTCTCCCTTTACAAGCCATAAATAACATTCTTATCCGACTACAGGCCCTCCACATATACCACGCCGGGTATGTCGCCGATACTCTGGAAAAGCTCCTCGTGATCTCTCTTGACCTTAGATCTTAAGCTCACGATATACGCATGCCTTTCTTCCTGAATGGATGACTCATATTCGGTTCTGATATTCTCGATCTCAAGTCCCATTGACCTGATCTTGCGCATAAAATCCCCGAGGCTGATCTCTTTCGAGAGTTCAACGTAGGTCTCAACGACCTTGCTGTGACGGCGCATCTGATGATCCCAGCGGTGAATAATTGAAAGCACAAGGAAAATAACCAGTCCGCCCAGTATGGCGGCCTCATACAGACCAACGCCGACCGCCAGTCCCACAGCCGCCGAAGCCCATAAGCCCGCAGCCGTTGTAAGTCCCTTGATCTGATTTCTCCTTGTCACCACTATGGTTCCGGCGCCGAGGAAACCGATTCCGCTCACGACCTGAGCGCCCATTCTCACGTGGTCGCCGGTCTTGAAAACCTGAAAGATATACTGGTTTGTAAGCATGATCAGGCACGAGCCCACGCACACCAGCATATAGGTTCTGAGTCCCGCGGGCCTGTTCTTCATGCCGCGCTCAAAGCCGATAATGCCGCCGAGCAGAACAGCCACAGCGATCCTGACCGCGATTGCCAGGTAGGTAACCTCTCGTATCTCCATAACAAAACCCCTTCTTACTGTTTTCATAGATCTCATCCATTATCATTATAACATAAAATGAGACCGTTTCCATAGTCAGGCATTTTTGCAGAGATCATTGATGATCTCGCCTGCCATGATCAATCCGGCAACCGACGGCACAAAAGCCGTCGAGCCGGGGATTGACCTTCTTTTCGTACCCTCTCTTGCTGTATCCGAAGAAGAGCCGGCAGACATATCTTCAAGCGGACTGATGGGCGGTTCCTTGGAATACACCACCTTCAGTGAGGTGATCCCCCGCCTTTTGCACTCGCGCCTCATGACCTTCGCAAGAGGACATATCGAGGTCTCGTAGAGGTCCGCAACCTCAAAGGCCGCAGGATTGACCTTATTCCCCGCTCCCATGGACGAGATTACAGGAACTCCGGCTTTCTTCGCGTTCTCAATGATCGTCAGCTTTCCCGTTACCGTATCGATCGCGTCCACCACATAATCATACTCGCGAAAGTCAAACTGATCCTGTGTTTCCGGCAGATAAAACGTCTTATAGGTTCTGACTTCGCAATCCGGCGAAATCTCCTTTATTCTTTCCTCCGCCACGTCGACCTTATACCGGCCGATTGTCTTTGTTGTAGCAAGGATCTGCCTGTTGATATTGGTGATGCAGACCTTGTCGTCATCTATCAGGTCCAGCGCCCCTATTCCGGAGCGTGCAAGCGCCTCCACGACATATCCTCCTACCCCGCCGACTCCAAACACGGCAACCCTGCAGGAAGCCAGATACTTCATTGCTTCCTCTCCGTATAAAAGCTGCGTTCTCGCAAACTGATCTGACATTAAAACACCCTTTCGTTATGTAAAGAAATGGAAGATCCTTTCGAATCTTCCAAGCCTGATATTCATCAAGGACTTTTTCAAGCCTCCGCTGCTTTGGATAGCGTTGATCGTGATCGCTTTATTCTCCTCTCCTGCTTCTGATATCCGCAATGGTATTGGTTATCATGTTGAGGGCAAGCTTCTGGACTTCCTTGTTCTTGCCCAGGGAACGGACAAGCTCCATGGCGCTGCCGAGCTTTGTTTCCGTCAGGTCTGTAAGTGTTAGTGCTCCCGTGGAGGTCATGATCTGGAAAAAGTCGTCGATAAACGCTTCCCGGTCCGCCTGACTCATGCCGGAAAGCGTCTCTGCCATGGCTTTCCCGAACCTGGCGCTGTTCGGGTTCAGCGCTTCCGCGCGAACAAAGCGATTGCAGAACACCTTCCAGGTAAACCCGTCATGTGCCTTGACGCCAAAGCTGTCGCAGGCGATGACCTCCTGAGTATTTCCCTTGGAAAGCAGCATTCCGACAATCGCATTCTTCGGAATCAGCGAATGCACCTTGGGCAGGATCCGCAAATACCCTTCATTTTTCAAAAAAGCATCCTGAAAACCGGGCCCGTCGAAATCGTATACGGCCGCAATCCGCGCCTGAAGCTCCTCCGGAAGCATTGACGAAGCATAAACTGCAAGATTCCCGCCCTTGGAATGGCCGCAAACGATCACATCGCCGTCAAAGGCGTCCAGTACCCATCTGAGATAGGCCAACGCATCTTCCTGCGCCGGAATGGTCTCCATCACGGACATATGAAAGTTCTCTTTCCAAGCAAAGATATTGTCATCGGTCCCGCGGAACGTGACAACCCGGGGTCCGTCCGGAATGCGGATCGTCAGTGCCGAGAACTGCTCAGTATTTTCAAAGTCGCTGGTCCTTCGAAATCCGGAGAGCATCAGAG
>CAJOQS010000258.1 GCA_905236925.1 uncultured Lachnospiraceae bacterium
AGCGTGCCACCAACCTCAAGGTCAAATACGATATGAGCACCGAGTCGGTTTCGTTTACCAATGGCGTTGCATCCGAGATCGAATGGAAGAAGAAGGAAGCCCTTAACTGGACATCCTACAACGAGGCAAGCTTTTCGGAAGCCCTTGCAACCTTCCTTGACAACGGTTCTTCCCTGATGTTTAGAAAGAAGGCAGTGAACGGAACCTCTGCTTCATCTACCGGCTCAAGGGCGGGAAAGGAAGTTGTTGTAACGATCCCCAAGAAGACCGCTGCTCCCGCGATCACGATCAATGACGCGAGAATGGTCATTCCGGTCAAGAAGGGTCTCTCCTACAGATACGTTGACGCCGACGGTAACGCTACGAGCGACTGGACGGTCATCAATGCGGACGGTGAAAAGCCCATATCTGTTCTTGCTCCGGCAGCCATGTACAATACCGAGACCTCGACAGCAGGCAGCGATGTTTACATCCAGTTCTGTCAGAAGGCTTCAAGCTCCTCTCAGGTTTCAAAATGCAGAACGGTCAAGATCCCCGCACAGCAGACCATGACCGAAAACGATAAGAATACTTCAACTTATTCTTATATAGAATATACGAGCTCAACCGAGTTCCAGATGACCTTCAAGACGGCCGGAGAGAGCAACATCCTTGAATACTGCATTATCACGGCCGATATGCAGAAGCTCGGTGTTTCGATCGAGAACATCAACGACAAGCAGCTTACCTGGAACGAGGTCAACTCCTCGACTCCCATAAAGAAAGCAAAGGATTCCTCAAACAAACTCGAGGACGGAACCCAGATCTATTTCAGAAGAAAAGCGGTCAAGAGTCTTGGCGACGAGAACTACAAAATGGCTTCTCCCGTATGCCTGCTCGGAACCTTAAGTTATCCCAGAGGCGCTGTGACCGAGAGCTTTACTCTCCTCCAGACAGTGGACGGAATGGTAAAGGATGGAAACAACACTCTTTCCTTCTCCTTCTACAGTGATACAAAGGGCGAGATCAAGACCGTGCAGTTCAGAGCGGATGCGGGTGCTACTGCCTGCGGAACAGCCAAGTTCAAGTCGACTGTCAAGGAAAACGACGGCCAGGATCCTTCCAAGAAGTATACCTACACCGTGACCCTTACCGATCTTTCGGGAATCAGCAAAAAGGGAACGATGCTCTATGCGTATATCTACTTCGGAAACGAGAGCGCATCGGATCCCGCACAGGCCTCGATAAAGAGTGACTCATCCGCGGGAATCGGATTATATATCTATCCCAGGAGTACATCGGACAACCCCGACGGCAATGATGAAAAGAAGCAGACGGCCACAAAGTTGACTGCGGCAGGATACAACAGCTGGGCTAACTATTCGGCACTTGAAGACAAGATCGGATTCACATCGAAGATCAACCGTGTTTACATGTCGAACAGGGCCGATGACCAGAGTGATTTCAGGATAAGGCTCAGACTCGGAACCCTTTATGTTCCCAATCTCAATGCTGAGAGCGCTGAATCCTATTCGAACGACAAGCTTGCAGTTACAAAGATAAAGTATGACGGCGTTGAGCTTGACTCGTCCGACTACTTTACCGCAGAGTATTATGAAGAGACCGATTCCGATACCGGAAAGGATTACCGCATGGCAGTCCTGACGATCCACGCGGACGAGATTGAAAAGCTTTCGCAGATCGACGACAGGGATGTGGACACTCCGTTTTATATCTACCTCAATAACGGCGAGATCCTGACAGGCGCACTTACGATGAACCTTCAGAGGACAGCGACCGTTCGATCCGATGCGATCACGTTTACGGAAGGCCGTTTATCAGCATGGATCGAATCGACAACTACCGATGCGACCGGAGCGGTTACCGTAACCAGAGCAAGGGATATCGACCAGTATTACACGATCCTGCTTGATGTTGCTTCTTCTCTCGGAGGAAAGACCAATTATGCTGTGGGTGTCAAGACCGTAACATGGAACGGAACCAACATCCTTTACGGAACGAAGAATGTTTCGTCAGGGATCGAGATCACCCTTGATAATGATCTTCTTAACGGAATCACGGGACTTGCCACTGCAGTTACACATGATATAAGGATTGAACTTACAAACGGTTATGTTATCACAAACGAACTCCCGATGACGATCAATCCTTCGGGAAATAATTAACGCAGGAGGGTGTGGACATGATGAAAAAGCAGCTTACTCTGATCATATGTGCAGTGCTCACCTGCCTGTGCATTGCAGCAACAGGGCGCACCGAAACAAGGGCTGCATCATCGGCCGTTACGATAGGTGAGATAGACTACGACGAGCTGACAATGAAGATCTACAAGAACGGTAACAGCACGATCTATTTTTCGGCTTCGCAGGCCAAGACGCTCAGCGGCTGGGATGAGGTCAGCGGAACCGCGGGAACAGACGCTAACGGAGCGTCGTTCATCCTGACGGATATTTCGTGGGCTTCTTCAACCTCTGATGTGACATTTTATCTTCGCGGTGATGATACAACTACAGCTGTAGAAGTTAAGCTTCCCAAGATGCCTACGGGTTTCAAGGCAATATTTGATAAAGTAAATGGTGATTTTACTTTTGCCGGAAATGAAGAGAGCGACTTCTTCTATTACCGCAAGAGCACTGACTATAACTGGATACCCGTTAGTTTTTCCGGAGCTGCTCCGGCAGGCGGGATTACCTATGACACTTTCCTTGCAAGGATCGAGGAACTGAGATTCAAGGGTGCAAAGCTTGTTCTCAGGCTCGCACAGAAGAAGGGCGATTCCGTGGCAGACCCCGGAGTAAGGCCCAGCAAGGAGATCACCGTATCGATAGCAAAGTATTCATCTCCTCCGCTTATCAAGCTGAATATCACAAAGCTTACGCTCAATACAAAGACTACGATGGAGTGGACGAATAACTTAAGCGGCGGCTGGCAGACCTGCGAAAAGAACATGGAGATCGCGGATGTAGCCCCCGATTCACTGCTTAAGGCCGGACAGACGACCGGTTCGCAGGAAACCACGCTTTATTTCAGGGTCGAGGCTACCGAGAAGAAGCCCTGCTCGCAGACGATGGTACTGACCGTTCCTGCGCAGACTGCGGCTCCCACAGTCGGAACTGCGGATACCTGCAACGTGGTTTACAGCTACTCCGACAACAAACTCAACATTACCTTTACGGATGCTTCAACTTCAAATATGTACGAATACTGCCTTGTTGCCTCGGGAGATACCTTCGATGCTTCAAAGGCAAAATGGAGAACCGTAAAGAACTCCAAGGTTATCAAGCTCACCCAGAAAGCAGCCGATGGTGCAACGATCTATGTTCGCTACAAGGGAGCCAACGAGAACGCCAAGAAGAACATCGCCCTTACCCTTCCTTCTGCTTGCGCAAGCTTTACCGCGAACGGTTTTACTGCAACGAACTAAGTATTAATTTACTTTTTGCCAAAATGCATGTATAATATCTTCAGTCAGTCAGATTAAGTTCTGTTTGAAAGGCCAGCAGATTCCGCCGGAGGCGGAACTGCGATGCGAAAGGAGAATTACAATGAAAAAGTTTGGCAAGTTCATTTTTGGTGTTACGACTTTGGCAGCAGCCGGCGCCGGCCTCTATTATGCATACAAGAAGTTTGTTGATGGCACCGAAGAGGACGACGATGACGATTTTGAAGACGATCTCGACGAATTTGAACTCGACGATGAGGAAACACCCAAGGCTCCCGAATATGTTTCATTAAAGGAAGCCGACGAGAACCTCAGGAAGGCTGACCAGGATGCGGCCAGGGCCGAGTGATCACAACAGCTTATAACGATATACTAAAAGGAGGCTTTTGAAGGCCTCCTTTGTTTTGTATCAGCATAAAAAAAGGACTTCAGTTCTCACTGAAGTCCTGCCAGCGCTACAAGGATTCGAACCTTGAAATGACGGAGTCAGAGTCCGTTGCCTTACCGTTTGGCGATAGCGCTATGTCAACCAACGAATGACATTATACTCCTGCCGGATTTGAAATGCAAGAGTTTTTTTTAATTTTTGCAGATTCTTTTGACGGTGTCGATAAACGCCAGCGCGAAGTCCGAAAGACGGTCATAATCGGGGAAGGCCATACCGATCATTCTGAAGGTCGGGGGATCGAGAGGAAGCACGCTCACATTTGCCGGATGGTTCCTGAGCAGCAGCTCCGGAACTACAGCGATACCCAGACCTGCCTCCACAAGAGAGATAATTGTTGCCTGGTCGTCGATACGGTAGCAGACATTGGGTGTTATGCCGGCGTTGCGGAAAAAGCCGCGCGAATCCCTGCTGAAGCCTTCCGAGGGCATGATGACCTGCTCGGTTGCGAAAAGCGACGCGGGACATATATATGATCCGGCGTTTTCCGCGGGCTGAAGCTTTGCGGTGTCAAACGATGACGGAAGGACAGCCATCAGCCTGTCGTTAAACAGAGGAATGGTCTTGCACTTGGAGTCGATCGGAAGACGGACAAAGAGTATGTCGGCGCTCCTGTCGCGGATAAAGCTCTCTATGTTGGAATAATCGCCCCGTATCAGCTCGATGTGGATATCGGGATGATCGGACTTGAACTCACGGATAGCTTCGGGAAGGAAATTGGCGGACATGCTCGCGAAGGATACGATCCTGAGCGTCTCTGCGGACGAGGATTCGGTCTTTGCGGTAAAGCGCGCGGCCTCGGCCTTTACGCGGCCGTCGTCGTCAATGACGGCCTGCATAAGCGGCAGGAGCTTCTTTCCTTCTGCGGTCAGCTTGACACCGGAATGACTTCGGACCATAAGAGTTACACCCAGCTCGTCCTCAAGCGAGTTCAGGAGCTGGGTAAGCCCGGACTGGGAGATTTTCATTTCGGAGGCGGCGGCGGTAACGGAACCGCACCGTGCAACCGTGGAAAAAGCTGTATATTTGCGTATCGACATTTTAAATTCACTTTCCGCAGCAGAACTTGTACTTCTTACCGCTGCCGCAGGGACAGTGATCGTTTCTTCCGGGTTTCTTTTCAACATGGACGGTTCCGGAGTTCTTCTGTTCCTTGTAGAGCTCCTTGCGCCTTTCCTCGGTGAGGATGCTGTTCCATGCGGGAAGATTGTAGAGCCAGTCAGCCTTGGCGCCAACCATGTTATAGTAGAGCTTCTCCTTGTCGAAATCGAGAGAGACCTCGGTGTCTTCGGTCATCTCCTCGATGGGATTGGGAGTCTTGAGAGAATCGTTGATGCCGTCAAGGAAGCCGACCATAACGGGAAGCTTGCAGCCGAACTTCTCGGCGAGCTCCTTTACGGTTCCCTTAACTGCGGTATCGGGATCGGCAAGGAGCTTCTCATAGATGCCCTGCTCGATCGAAAAATAATTAGCCCAGAAGAGTTGCTGATCCCTGGGATTGCGTTCCTGTTCATAGGCGGTATTGCGCCATTCGGTAAGTAAACTCATTGAATTGTCCTCCATTCATATTCTCAAGCAATGATAGCATGATAAACGTGCTATGTCAAAGCGGATCATACAGGAAACCAGTCTTTCCCGAGATCCTCGACCTCACAGGTTCCGCCGGTGACCTCCTGCATATGCTTTATCAGCATGCCCCGCTCCTCGTCATTCAGAAGAAGAGTAACGGAAACATCACTTTCAAAGGTAGTATTCTCTATGTGTAGAAAAGAAGAAGTTGCGTAATATTGCAGCTTTCCGTATGAATTATAATCAAGGACAAATTTAACCCTGTTTAAATATTTATAGGTGATGATATCGGCGTTTTCTATGCCTTCTTTTGCTGCAGCCTGATAAGCCCTGACAAGTCCGCCGGTTCCGAGAAGAACTCCTCCGAAGTACCTTGTGACAACGGCGCAGACGTTGGTGAGGCCGCAGCCCCTTATCACCTCGAGCATGGGCATGCCGGCCGTGCGGGACGGCTCTCCGTCGTCGCTGCACCGCTCGATGGGCTTATCGGTCCCCACGATATAGGCAGAGCAGTTATGCCGGGCATCCCAGTATTTCTTCTTCATTTCCGCGATAAATGCAAGAGCTTCATCCTCGGTCCCGACCGGACGCAGGGTCGCGATGAATCTGGATTTTTTCTCGGTGATCTCACCGGAAGCCTCATTTTGAATGGTCTTGTATTCTTTCATTAACGATCATCCCCCACAGTCCAACTTTAGGGTATCCGCGGTTTTTTGTCAATCCGGGCACAATGCTGATTCCATAGGGAATATAGAAGCTGTAACAAATGCGTAAAACTTTTTTAATTTGAATTTGAGGTTGCCAAATGATATAATAGCACCGATTATGGAGGTTTTTGCCATGGATTTCAGCAGACAGGGTGTTAGGGAGAAACAGCACCGGATAAAATCTGTACCCAAGAGACTTGCCAGTAAACTCTGGATCATGGTCTTCAGGGTTTTCATCATATGCGTGGTCCTTGTAGGTGTGGTCGGAGTTATGGCTGCTTACGGTGCCTTTAAGGGCATGATCGACGCCACCCCCGAGGTTCATATCGATGTTCTTAGCGATACGGGCTACAGCTCGACATCTTACTATTCCGACGGAACGGAAGCCCAGGTTTTCGCAGGTATACAGGCCAACCGTGAATATGCACCGATCGAAGAGATACCCGTACTTTTGCAGCGGTGCTTCGTTGCTCTTGAGGACGAACGCTTCTATCAGCACAGCGGTATCGATGCGCGAGGCATCCTTCGTGCCGCCGTTTCGGTAGTTGAAGACAAGGATCTGAACTTCGGTGCCAGTACGATCACGCAGCAGCTGCTCAAGAACCAGGTCTTTGAAGGGGGTAAGGAATCCAATCCGATCGCCAAGATCAAGCGTAAGGTTCAGGAGCAGTACCTTTCCGTTCAGCTCGAGGAAGTCCTTACCAAGGATCAGATATTGGAATACTATCTCAACTATATCAATCTCGGAAACGGTTCCTACGGCGTGGCCAAGGCCGCAGAGAGCTATTTCGGAAAAACGATGGCGGAGCTGACGCTTTCCGAAGCCTCTGTCCTTGCCCCGATAGCTTATTCACCGACCTACAGGAATCCCATCACCTATCCCGACGAGAACGCCGAGCGCCGCAAGAGCTGCCTTGACAACATGCTCAAGCTCGGATGGTGTACAAAGGAAGAATACGACGAGGCTCTCGCCGATGACGTATATACCAGGATCGCTGCCTATAACCAGGAGAAGAAGGCTACCACGTCCACTACGTTCTCGTATTTCACCGATGAGCTTGTGGAGCAGATCATAATCGATCTTCAGGAGAAGCTCGGTTATTCCTATGACCAGGCACAGCAGCTACTGTATTACGGCGGACTGAGCATCTACACGACGCAGGACCGCGAGATACAGAAGATAGTTGACAAGTATTATACTGACGAGGAGAACTTCCCTGCATTCGGATTCAGCTCGTCGGGCGGCTCGTGCTACGAACTTA
>CAJOQS010000259.1 GCA_905236925.1 uncultured Lachnospiraceae bacterium
GTCAGCTATGTCCTAAACAAAAATCACCATGCGCCGAACGCGCTTCGGCGCATGCTCTGATCGAGCGGAATAATCAATTTACGATATACATTCGTTTCACCTCAATGACATGATACCATATTTTAGCTTTTTGGACACATAACCTGCAAAAAACATGATGATCGTTTAACAAAAAACAGAACAAACGTTTGACCACGACTTGCTTTTATGCTATAATAAAGGCATGGAAGAGTCACAAAGCAAGGCGGCTACGTCCTCGGTTTAGTTCAACGGAGGGCGGAAAGCCCTCTGATTCTAAAAGAAAGGAGGGCTGTGCTTATGGAAATAATGTATTTTATTGTTTCTTTTTTGACTTTTATGGTCAATGCCGGCAGTTTTGTAATCAGTTACTGTCAGTATAAAAAGCGAGCCGCCACTACCGAGAATAGTGACGGCTCTGCTACTGTTAAGTAGCGTGTGCACTAGCTATTGGACGTAGCCGCTGTTGCGACTCTTCCTCTGTACTTATAGTAGCACAAGTTAGTTTTGTTTTCAACTCCCACTTTCCTTTTCTCACCCAATGGGGTATCATAAGCACATAAGAGGTTTACAATTTCCGAGGAGGTATGGCTTATGTCTGAAGAAAAAAGAAGGTTCAAGAGAATGCCGGTTTCCATGAAGCTCGAGATCTCGTCACTGTTCAGGCAGGATCATGTGAGCATCGGTGATCTGAGTGCTCCGATCCATGTCAACAATATCTCGAAGGGCGGCATAGGGTTTTCGTCGGAAAACGATCTTCCGATCGGATTTTACTTCAATTCCTGCATACATCTCGGTGAGGACGAGGAAGCCAAGCTTTACTGCGTTGTAAAGATCATCCGCAAGACACCCGTTGAGGGCGGAGGCTTCGACTACGGCTGCGAGATGGTTGGGCTGGCACCTGTTCTCGACTACATCTTCGAGGATTATGAGAAGCAGATAGAGGGATGAGGCATTTTTTACGGATCGCATGCGCGCCGGATAAGTTCCGCTGAGGGGCTTGTCCGGCGTTTTATAAATTCTTTATACCGGGAGCGCGGAGGGTGTGGTATAATCAATTTGTTGTGTTGATTAAACAGACTATGAAAATAAAACAAGGGAGAAATATTATGTCAAAAAATGTCAGATCAGCGTCTGAGCTCAAGTCACTTCCCAATTACAGACTCGAATACGAGGAGCATGTACCGGACTGCAGCGGACAGGGAATGGTGTTCAGGCACATCAAGAGCGGAGCAAGGGTCTGCGTCGTATCGAACGAGGATGAGAACAAGGTATTCTGTATCGCGTTCAGGACCACACCCACAGACGATACGGGCGTGCCGCATATAACCGAGCATTCCGTGCTCTGCGGTTCGGATAAGTTCCCTCCGAAGGATCCTTTTATGGAGCTTGCGAAGGGATCGCTCAACACCTTCCTCAACGCCTTCACGTATCCCGATAAGACCTGCTATCCCGTTGCAAGCTGCAACGATCAGGATTTCAACAATCTTATGGATGTATACATGGACGCCGTTCTGCACCCGAACACATACAAGTTCGAGGAGATTTTCAAGCAGGAGGGCTGGAGGTACGAGCTCGAGGACAGGGACTCGCCGCTGACGATAAACGGCGTTGTATACAGCGAGATGAAGGGCGCCTTCTCGACGGCTGAGAGCAGGCAGCAGAGAGAGATCATGCACGCGCTGTTCCCGGATACCACCTATGGTGTTGAATCCGGAGGCGATCCGAAGGCGATTCCGGACCTTACCTACGAGCAGTTCCTTGATTTCCACAGAAGGTACTATCATCCCACAAACAGCTATATCTACCTCTACGGCAATATGGATGTAGAGGACAGGCTTGAGTGGCTTGACCGCGAGTACCTTTCGGAATATGACGAACAGCCCGTGGACAGCGAGGTTACCGAGCAGGATCCTATCGGTGAGAGCGAGCTTTATTCATTCTATCCCGTCGGCGAGGACGAGGACGGCGAGAATGCCGGATATCTCGCATGGGCGTTCACGATGGGCAGCTTCAGGGATACCGTTCAGAACGAGGCGATGTCGGTACTCTGCGACGCTCTGTTCAACGTTCCCGGCGCACCCGTAAGGGAGGCTCTTGTCAAGGCGGGCATCGGACAGGATATCAGCTGCTACTGCGATACCGAGATCAGGCAGCCGAGCGTGGTGATGACGATCAGGAACACCAGCGTTGACAAGCTCGAGGACATGAAGAAGATCCTTCGCGAGACACTTGAAAAAGAGGCCCGCGAAGGAGTGAACAGAAAGTCGCTCCTCGGAATAATCAACGGCAGCGAGTTCAAGTACTGCGAGGCGGACATGGGCTCCCCCAAGGGTCTGTTCTACGGCATGAACATTCTTTCAACCTGGCTCTACGACGATAAGATGGCCTTCGAACAGCTTCATAAGCGCGACAGGTTCCAGCTTCTCCGCGACAAGATCGGGGAGGGCTACTACGAGGAGCTTATCCGCAAGTTCATGCTGAACGGCCAGAGCGTGGTATTCCAGGCAATGGCACCGAAGAAGGGCATGGTTGCCGAGAACGAGAAGGAGCTTGCCGACAAGCTTGCAAAGATGAAGGCATCGATGAGTGCCGCCGAGATCGACAAGCTGATAGCGGATACCGCTGCGCTCAAGGCATATCAGGCTGCTCCCTCGACTCCCGAGGAGCTTATGACCATCCCTATGCTGAAGCGTGAGGATATAGATAAAAAGGCACCCGAATACATCATCGAGGAGACAAGGATCGCGGATACCGATACCTATTTCCATGATGTTGACACGAACGGCATCATATACCTGAAATTCCTGTTCGACATGGACATGATCCCCGCGGACGAGGCTGTTTATACCGCGATCGCGGCAAGGTTGTCAGGAAACATGGATACCGAGAATTACACGTATCTCGATTACAACAATGAGATGAACATCTACACCGGAGGCATCGGAATGGACGCTTCCGCACTCGCGATACTCGGCGAGAAGGATGGCTACAGACCAATGCTTACTCTCGGCGGATCGGTTCTTGAGAACAACTTCGACAAGCTGCTTGAACTCATGGAGGAGGGAACCTTCAGGACCAAATATGCCAACGCAGGCAGAATACGCGAGCTGATGGGCGAAAGCAAGGCAAGACTCCAGTATATCATGCCAGCAAGAGGCAACAGGACTGCGTCAAGACACGCTCTTGCCGGAATCTTCCAGGGAGCATACTACAACGAGCAGCTTTCGGGACTCGGCTATTACCGCAAGGTATGCGAGGTCCTCGAGATGAAGGACGAGCAGGTGCTCGAGGTGGCAAAGAAGGCCGAGGAGTCGCTCGGGAAGCTGATAGGAAGCGATAACCTTCTGATCGACGTTACCTGTAAGCGTGAGGTATTCGAAAAGATCAGACCTTCGATAGAGAAATTCGTAAAGAAGCTCTCCAAGGTACGCAAGGACGCCAAGGAGCCCGCAAAGAGACGCGGTCCCGTTATCAGCCTCAATAAGAGCAGCGACGGTCTGAAGA
>CAJOQS010000260.1 GCA_905236925.1 uncultured Lachnospiraceae bacterium
AAGAATGTCGATTCCTCCTGGATCTTTTCACGTCTTGCCTTGGCTTCCTGATCGGTGATCGCTCCGGTGTTCAGGTCTGCATCGATAGCCATCTGCTTACCGGGCATTGCGTCGAGCGTAAACCTCGCAGTAACCTCGGATACACGCTCCGAGCCCTTGTTTATTACAAGGAACTGGACCAGTATTATCACGATAAAGATTATCGCGCCTACTATCAGGTTATTGCCTCCGACGAAGGTTCCGAACTGCGAGATGACCTTTCCGGGGTCACCGTTAAGCAGTATAAGCCGGGTCGATGAAACATTCAGCGAAATACGGAACAGCGTCGTGAACAGCAGTATTGTCGGGAACGTCGACATGTTCAGGACTTCGGGCGAAAAAAGCGCATTAAACAGAACTATCATTGCTATGGACATGTTGAAGGCAACAAGTATATCCAGCAGCCACGACGGTATCGGAATAATGAAAAATATTATGATTGCTAAAGTATAAATGCCGATCATGTAGTTCGACATATTCTTGAAGTTTAGCTTCATAATCACACCTTACTGACCTGATTCATTACTGATTTGACGCCTTCCCGTTTATCGAATATACGTAAGCGAGAACTTCGGCAGTCATCTGATAAAGCTCCTCCGGTATCTGCTCGTCGATCTCTACGTTGTGGTAGAGCATACGGGCAAGGGGCTTGTTTTCAACAATGGGAATATAGTATTCCCTTGCGGTTTCCTTGATCTTCTGTGCGAGAAAATCGGCACCCTTTGCAATGAGGACCGGTGCCTCGCTTATCTCGCGGTCGTATTTTATCGCACATGCGAGATGCGTGGGGTTGGTAATTACAACATCGGCTTCGGGCAGCTTCTGCATCATCCTTCGCTGGGAGGCCTCACGCATCTTCTGCCTGATCTGTCCCTTGATCTTCGGATCACCTTCGGTCTGTTTGAACTCGTCCTTGGCCTCCTGCTTGGTCATCCTCATATCCTTGGCGAACTTGAACTTCTGGTAGATATAGTCCGCCACGCCGATAATAAGAAAGACTATGCTGACCTTCAGACCGAAATTGATAACGATGTTTCCGATCAGCATGATTGCCTGGAACAATCCGAGGCCATAGAGGATATTGACTATCCCGACCTGATCCTTGAAGGTCGAATACGCGAGGTATCCGACAACAAATATCTTGATAAGGGCCTTTAAGAGGTCCACAAGCTTGTCAAGAGAGAACATCCTCTTGAAGCCCTTGATTGGGTCAAGCTTGCTGAGCTTCGGTTCAAGAGGCTTGGTTGTGGGCTTCCACTGAACCTGCAGTATATTTACGGCGATACCGAAAAACATCGATGCCGCCATCATCGGCAGAGCAATGACGAGTATCCTCTTCATGGATTCACGAAGATACATCGCCCCGAAGTTCCTTTCAAAAACGCCTTCGGAATAAGTCTCGATCGAGTTGTATATCAGGCCGAAGCAGTCAACAAATCCGTTCACGAGATAGCTCATGAAGATCTTCAGAGAACCGAAGAGCGCTATGAGCGAGAAGGCCGTAACGAGCTCATGACTGCGCGCTACCTGTCCTTCTTTTCTGGCATCATCCAGTTTCTTGGGTGTTGCCTCCTCGGTCTTCTCACCACTGTCATTATCATCGGCGAAGAACTGAAGGTTCATTCTCAGCAGCGGGAATCCGCGGTAAATATCTGCTGCGGGTGTGTCGATCGCAGCTTCCGCTTCCGTTTCTCCGGAATAATCACATATAAGCGATCGCTTCACGCATTGCCTCCATCATCCTGTCGAAGATCATCTCCGAAATACCGGGGATCAGCCTGATCATAACGACCATGACCGCCAGTCCGACAATTACCTTCAACTGTATACCTATAACAAACATACTCAGCTGCGGCGCCACTCTCGCAAGTATCGCGAGTACCGAGTTAACGATGAGCATTGCAGCCACGATCGGGAGAACTATCCTGAACCCGAGCACGAAATAGTCCGCTATCAGCTTAACAACAACGCTGTATATCAGCGGGTTCAGCTCGATCCCTCCTACGGGTACGAGCTTATAGGAATCGATCAGCGCATCAAGAAGAAAATGATGCATGTAAGTGACCATCAGCATGAGCATGACCGCGTAGGAATACATGTTGCCGCTTACTGTAACCTGTGCGCTGGTGACGGGATCCATCTCGTTGACCATTGAAAAACCGATCTCCATATCGAGGATCTGTCCGGAAAAGGCGAGGATCTGGTAGCAGATGTTCGCCACAAAGCCGAGTATCACTCCGGTAAGTGTTTCTTTTACGATGATCAGCGCAAAACCGATAACACCCGCATATTCCAGCGGTTCATAAGGAATTGCGTAGAACATCACTATCGACATTGCAAGTGAAAATCCGACCTTGACCCTGAACGGGACATTCCTGAGTCCGAAGAAAGGCGCAGTCCACATGAACCCTGAAATCCTTACGAGCAGGGCGAAGAAAAACTCGATCTGCAGCAGGGTCACTCCCAATTAAAACGCCTCCTTAGTCAGATGCGGTCAAGCCCGCATCCAAATCACTTGCTGCCGCCGAAGCAGCCTCCTAACGTATGAAAACCGAAAAGTTCTCGCAAAGATAAGTAAAATAATCTGTGATGTTCTTCATGATCCAGTTGCCCGAAAACATCAGCACGAGAAAGATGCACAGCAGCTTCGGAACAAAGGTAAGAGTCTGTTCCTGGATCGAAGTAACGGTCTGGATTATACTGATCAGCAGGCCGACAACCAGCGAAACTATAAGCATCGGAGCGGAAACCTTTATTATCAGGTACAGCGTTTCGACAAGCAATGTAACAAGAACATTTTCATCCATACCTCTTCACTCCTTTGCTAGTTATAGAAGGTCCTGACAAGCTGCCCGATTATGAGATCCCATCCGTCGGCAAGGATAAACAGAAGTATCTTGAACGGCATGGATATCGTTGTCGGCGGGAGCATCATCATACCCATCGACATCAGTGTCGAGGATACGACCATATCTATGATCAGGAACGGTATATACAGCAGGAAGCCTATGATAAAGGCTATCCTCAGCTCGCTTATTATGAACGCGGGGATAAGCACTCTGGTCGGAACCTCATCCCTTGTTTCAACATCTCCGATACCCGCGATGTCAAGGAACAGTCTCAGATCCTTTTCGCTTCCGCTCATCTGGTCAAACATGAACTCCCTGATGGGAGCCATACCCTTGTCAAGGGCTTCCTCATAGGTGATCTCGCCGTTTGAAAGAGGCTGGACCGCCACGGTGTTGACCTCGTTGAAGACCGGAGCCATGATAAAGAAGGTCAGGAACAGCGAAAGGCCGATCAGAACCTGGTTTGGCGGCGTTGTCTGCGTGCCCAGCGCCGTTCGAAGGAAATGCATGACGATTATTATCCTCGTGAAAGACGTCAGCATTATCAGGATCGACGGTGCGAGAGAGATAACGGTAAGTATGAGCAGTATCTGGAGAGTTGCGGTGAGGGAATTCTCACCGTCGGGAGAAAACCTGAAGGTCAGTCCCCCGAGGTCTCCTTCAAGATATGCCGGATCGGAGTCACTGTCTTCGTTTGAACGCGTTATAGACGAAGAATCTCCCGTGTTGGTATCAGTAGCGCCAACCTGCACGGGAGCATGACAAATAAAGGTTAACACACACATCAGCGAAACAAGAAATCCGAAAAGCGTCGTTTTCAAAAATTTCCTGTTTGCGAAGGAGACCTTCATGGCATATCAACCTTTTCCGTATATATATTTTACGGATAACGCCGACTACTCGTTATCCGGTTTTGACTCTTTTTTCGAAGACGTCACCTTTGACATGATCTCCTTAAAGGATACCTTTTTCTCGGTGTGCCAGTAGGTAATGTCTTCCTTTGAAAGCTCGGTTATCATCTCGACGGAATCCTTCGATACCGCCAGAACAAAGTACCTAGTGCCTATCTGGATAAGCTGCAGATACTTGTTCGGCGTGAGCCTGAAAACATCGAGAGACTTAAAGTTCGACTCGGGAGAATTCCCGGACTGCTTTTTGCCGACAAACCTCGTCGTGAAGTAACTGGCGAGGATTATCAGCACACACAGTATTATAAGACCGATCAGCTTCAGAACGCTTTCGATCCCGGAATAACCAAAGGTAGTCAGAAAAGTCATAAAAACTCCTTTATCCCTACTTAACAACCTCGGTAACACGGATACCAAAAGCTTCCTCGATTACAACAACCTCGCCCTTTGCAACGAACTTGCCGTTAACAAGGACATCGATGGGCTCACCGGCAAGACGGTTAAGCTCGATGATGGTACCGGGAGCGAAGTCAAGGATCTCCTTGATGGACTTCGAGGTACGTCCGAGCTCCGCGGTAACTTCAAGCGGAACGTCAAGCAGCAGATCGATGTTCTCTGTCTGCAGCAGCGGCGAATTGACCTGAGTGAACGGCTGGAAGGCAACTGGAGCGATATTGACATCCTGTACCGGAGCCATCTGGTAAGGAACCGCCTGAGGCGCCATCTGAGGCATCATCTGCGGAGCCATCTGAGGTGCCATCTGGGGAGCCATCTGAGGTGCCGCAGCAGGCGCGGGAGCCGGAGCAGGCTCGGGCGCAGGTGCC
>CAJOQS010000261.1 GCA_905236925.1 uncultured Lachnospiraceae bacterium
ACCACGGTACGGGCATCCTTGCACACATATGTTAATTTATTATTATAAGTGTATTCTACTGCTGTGTCAAATATATGAGCCTTTAAATAAGCAGGATCCTTCCCCGTAAGACGTGCAAGTTCCCCGATATGGGGAGTAAGAACGGAAGGTCCCTGGATCATATCCGTAAGTCCCTGCTCCGCTATGATGTTCAGCGCATCCGCGTCCACGGTCAGCCGTTTGCCCGAGGCAAGTATCTTCTTCAATACCTCATGTGCGGCTTCGCTTCTTCCAAGCCCCGGTCCGACAAGCACAACATCGGCCCACTTGATCCCTTCATCGAGGAGCTTCGCGTCATATTCCCCGTCATCGCCGAACAGAACTCCGGTCATAGCCTCCGGCTGCCGCGCATTAAGCAGGTTGACGGTATCACGGCAGGTCAGGACCTTTACCATCCCGCAGCCGGCCATAAAAGCCGCATGTGCGGCCAGATATCCTGCTCCGGCACAGCCCTGCGCCGCACCGACGATAAGTACCTTACCGTAACTGCCCTTGTTGCTCCATGCAAAACGCTCGGGAAGATGGACCTCCCGTTCATCAAGAAAACAGGATACGGCCCTTCCCCTGCTGCCCTCCGCTGCTCCGGTTTTTTGTGCAAACTGCGCGAGTCCGGCATCGTTCACCGCAAACCCGGCATCCTCCACATACAGCTTCCCGGCATATACAGCTCCGGGGTACAGGAAATGGCCCCTCTTAGCGAATCCGAACGTCACGGTCATATCGGCCTTTACCGCGGAGCCCATTACTTCACCGTTGTCCGCGCTGATACCGCTCGGGATGTCAACCGCGCAGACCCTTGCAGACGACCTGTTGATCATCTCAATCGTTTCAAGGTACCGGCCTTCAACAGCCCTTTTAAGCCCTATTCCGAAGATGGCATCGATCACGACAAGCACCGGTGCCTTAAGAGCCTTCTCGAGATCCCCGCTCTCCAGCATATCAACGCCGCAGAAGCGTGCGCTCCTGTACTGCTTCTGCTCCTCGACGGACATACTTTCCTCCGCTATGTCGGAAGATGCGGGAACCGCACTGACATCCCAGCCCCACAGCTTCAGTATACGTCCCGCGGCCAGTCCGTCCCCGCCGTTGTTGCCTCTGCCGTATACTACAAGGACACGGCCCGCCTTGCCGTCATTATTCCCTGCTATTCGCCGAGCCACCGCAAGGGCCGCCCGTTCCATCAGAACCTCGGACGCTATCCCTGCCTCGTTTATTGTATATTCGTCTATTCGCCGCATCAGCTCCGAATCCGTAAGCCAACTCATATCTCTCAACTCCTCCGGACCCGTATAAATACCGGATCACAGAAAAATTATATCATTGATGGCACAGGGCTTCAACCGCGCCGTTCTTTTATTTCGATTGAAACAGTCCCCGGATTTTGGTAAAATACTGCACGGAGGTTTTCCCAATGATACTTTCATGTTCCAATATCACAAAATCGTTCGGTACCGATGTCATATTAAGGGACGTCAGTTTCCATATAAACGAACACGAGAAGGCTGCCATCGTCGGCATCAACGGCGCAGGCAAGTCAACACTTCTCAAGATAATAATCGGCGAGCTTGGCGCGGATTCCGGTTCGGTTGCGCTTTCAAAGGGCACCACTCTCGGATATCTCGCCCAGCAGCAGGACCTCACCTCGGGCAATTCGATCTACGAGGAGGTCATGTCGGTAAAGGCCGGCATCATCGCTCTTGAAGAGAATATCCGCAGGATCGAGCACCGGATGAAGGATGTTTCGGGCGACGAGCTCGAGTCCCTTCTGAAACAGTACACGAATCTCACTCACGAGTTTGAAAGTGCGAACGGCTACGCCATCCGTTCAGAGGTAACGGGTGTACTTAAAGGTCTCGGCTTTTCGGAAGAAGACTTCGGCATGAAGGTCAGCACCCTGTCCGGCGGTCAGAAGACCCGTGTGGCACTTTCAAAGCTTCTTCTGAGCACACCCGATATCATACTGCTCGACGAGCCTACAAACCATCTTGATCTTGAATCGATTCGCTGGCTTGAGGGATATCTGAATTCATACAAGGGTGCTGTCATCCTCGTTGCGCACGACCGCTACTTCCTCGACAGGATTGTCTCAAAGGTCGTGGAGATCGAGAATACAAGGGCCACAACATTTTCAGGCAATTACACCGCCTATTCCGAGAAAAAGCAGGCCGAGCGAAACGCAAGGCTCCGTGCCTACCTGAACCAGCAGCGTGAGATCAAGCATCAGGAAAAGGTCATCGAGACACTCCGCTCGTACAACCGCGAAAAGTTTATCAAGCGCGCGGAATCCCGTGAGAAGATGCTCGACAAGATAGAACGGATAGAAAAGCCCATAGAGCTGAATGACAAGATGAACATCATACTCGAGCCCAATATCACGAGCGGCAATGATGTTCTGACCGTAAAGCACATGAGCAAGGGCTTTGACGGCGTCACCCTTTTTGAAGATATCAGCTTCGAGGTACACCGCGGTGACCGTGTGGCGATCATCGGCAACAACGGAACCGGCAAGACAACCATGCTGAAGATCCTCAACAGCATCATTCCCGCCGACAGCGGCGAGTTCAAGCTCGGAGTCAAGGTCTACGTCGGATACTACGATCAGGAGCATCACGTACTCGATCCCGCGAACACGATCTTCGACGAGATACAGAACGCCTATCCCGATATAGACAATACCCGTGTGAGGAACCTTCTCGCCGCCTTTCTGTTCACCGGCGACGATGTTTTCAAGCTGATCGGCGACCTCTCGGGAGGCGAGAA
>CAJOQS010000262.1 GCA_905236925.1 uncultured Lachnospiraceae bacterium
CGTGAACGGTTATCTCATAATAGCCTGTCTCGGGAACGTCGAACTGCCACTCTATCCACTGTCCGACAAATCTCCACGAATTGCCGCCCACGATATTGTTAAGGAGTGTTCTTGAGCTTGCGGGAACGACCTCGGGTGAGCTCTGATCCTGCTGGGGATAAAGCATCTGTGATGAAGCCTTGGAGATATTCTCGGCCTCGATCAGAATCCTGTGTCCCGATGTGTCGGATGCGCCCGAAGCGTCAAGTCCGGCCTTTACAGATGAATAGCTTCCGGTCTTGCCGGCGTTGCTGAAAACTATCGAATGGATCAGCACGGGCTCCTTGATCGAAACCAGAGTAACGGTATGCCTGCCTGCGGTAAGAAAAACGGAAAGAGGTGCCGTGATATATCCGTCGCTGTCATATACGAAACGCTTCTGCCACTCGGGGATCTCCTTCATTCCGGGGCGGACATCATTGCCCTGGTTATCCTTCTCCCAGATGTACTCCATGACACCGTTTGCTCCGGTACTCTTCTCGCCCTTGGCGGTCCATACGCGCGAGAAGGTAACGAGTGACATCTCCTTGAAGGGCAGTGCGCCGTCGATGAAAAAGCTTCGCTCGATATCGGAGTTTTTGCCCTGAATGGGATAATATTCAAGTGTTACGTTGTATAATCCGGTCTCTGCGACCTCAAATTCAAATTCAACGAGGGAATCCTCACCGGTCAGAATGCTGTTGCCCGAAACGCCTTCGTAATCGGCGTACAGAACCGGAGAAACCGCTTCTCCGCCCTCTTCGTAACGAACAACATCGTCAGTGCCCGCAGCGACCTCGAAAGAAGGAAGTGCCGAGCCCTCGTGCTGTTTCAGATAATCCTTGTATGAAGGGATGGAATCGTCAATGTTATAGGTACCGATGATATCCTCATAGTCATCCATGGATATGTCGGTAACGGCATAGGTCTCCACGGTTGCAGAGAATGCAAATACCTGAACAGCGAGCATCAGCGCAACGCTCAGTGCCGTAATCTTAAGAATGATCTTACTCTTCATGGCAATCCCACTTTCAAATTGATTTATCTGTTGTACCATTTATCAGCCTCATCCGGGTCGTTCTCGGGATTCGGCGAATACTTTTTCAAAACACGCTCCATGAGAAAAGTGTCGGCATAAACCGCAAGGCCGGGGAAAAGGAACAATCCCCACGGCATTATCCATACAAGAAACACTGCAGCAGCGGCTGTCAGTACGAGGGCCAGGGCAGTCGGCAGATGCCTGAACGCAGAGATAACGCCGAACCTGAATATCTCGAAGCTGCCCATGTCAAAACGCGACAGCTCGATAAAAACAAAGAAAAACGTCATGCCTGTAATGACAGCTGCCGCCAGTACGGCAAGCATCAGCATCCCCTTCATGCTGCCTGTGCTGCCCTTCAGATATACCAGATCGACCGCAAGTATCAAGCCCGCGACCGTATATCCTATACCGGGTCCGATGCCCGTTCGGATATTCCGCCTGAACGAACTCCAGAACTCCTTCCAGACATATCCCTCATGGTGCCGGACCGACTTCGCCATCGCGTAATAGCCTGCTGAAACGGCAGTCCCCATTGTCACAAGGGGTATTGAAAAAACAATTGTCATCAGCCCAGTCACGACAATCCCAATCAGAATATCCGCGATCCTGTTCGGAAGTCCGTCGGGGTCAAATATTTTACCGAACATGTTTAATCCTGATCTCCCTCGTAATACCATCCGTCTTCCCTGTCGGAAGGCTTGGGCGTGTACTTTTTAAAAGCACGCTCGATGATATAGGTTGAAAAATAGCAGACAAACGGCGGAATGAGCAGTGTAAAGCCCACCGAAAGCTTCCAGCACAGCATAACCGTGAGGACCCATGCCGCTATGAGCACGATCGTAAAGTAAAAGAACCTCGCGGCGATCGTAAAGGTCAAAAGTATAGTTCTGCCCACAGGTATGTCGAACCTCGATATCACGGGAAATATCCATACCGTGAACGAGGCAAGGAAAACAAGCATCACATCGTAAATGATGACCATGAGCTCACGCGCGTTCTCGCTGCTCAGCAGAAAAGTGTACCTGTTCAGCAAAAGCACATACGCAAGCAGAACAATGACTACGGTATACGCCGTTCCCTTGAGGATGTTTTTCTTGTATGACCTCCAGAACTCCTTCGCGGGATATCCGCGATCCTTACGCACGGATTTGATCATCGCGTAATAGAAGGCGGTAAGTGAGGTACCGGCGGTCACAACCGGAATACACCCCAGAATAAACAGTATTCCGACAAGGAGCGCATTGCCGACCTTGTTGATAAGGTCGAGCAGCTTTCCGTCGGCAAATACAGGATTTTTCTTCTTTTTCATCCGTCAGATTCCGAAATCGTTTTCGCATTCCGCTGCAAATCTATCATGCATAATGGTGCAAAACGGCTTGTGGCAAATAATCTATAATGCAAAATAGTGCATTTTCGTTCTCGAAATAATGCATATTGTAATTCCCAGCTATTGAATTGTAGCACTATATCACATAACAAACAAGACTTAACAAAGTTTTTTTTGAACAAGTTGCACAAAATCCGTAAAATCTTCAGGCATCGTTCCGAGTTTCCGATTGTGCAAATGCAAAGTCGCAATTATTGCCTTTTTGAGGTTGTTTTCATCGATGACCTGCGATAAATCGGTTTCGTAGCCAGAAGAACAGTTTCTACCGGGTATGCGGGATTTGACATTCTCCAGAGAAGCTGCTGAACCAGTCTTCTTCCGAGCATCTGATGCTGTACAAGCACGGTCGTCAGCTTCGGCTCCGCCTGTGTAAGGGCCTCCTCGTTGTCAAAGCCCGTGACTGCGACATCTCCGGGACACTTAAGTCCCTTTCTGACCAGTGCCCTTATGCACTTAAGCGCAATATCGTCGTTGGAACAGACGATGGCCTGGGGTATATACTTGAAGCCTCCGATGATCTCCTCGACCTCAGCATGTGAGTACATTTCGGGAAGATGCTTCGTAAAGATTATCCCCGGATCCACCCGTACACCGTTGTCGGCCATTGCCGAGCAGTATCCCGAAAAACGCTGCCTTATGGATTCACAGTAAGTCACATCTCCGATAAAGCCGATGCTCGTAAGTCCCTGCTTGATAAGGCTGTCCGTGATCTTGCGGACGCTCGAGGCACCCTCGCAGATTATCGAATCACAGTTATGCTCTATCTCGAAGTCACCCGCAGGACTGTCAAGGAAGACTGTCGGAAGCTTCTTTTCAAGAATGCTTTCGGTGTAACGGGGATTGAAAATACTCATAAGGATAACGGCATCTGCATCCTCATAAAAATCACGCGGAAGAACGAGATTCTCCTCGTCCTCGGAAGAAATGAAATTCAGACGCATCCTGCAGTTAAAACGGTTAAGTTCGTCCGAGATCCCCACGATGATGGAATTCCAGAAAACAGAAAGCTCCCGCTTTGCAAGGATGATAACGGTCTTATTGTCGGCTCGGTTTTCAACGATCTTGTATTCCTCAAGAACAGACGGATTCATCTTCTGATAGCCCATCTCCCAAGCCTTTCTGACAATACCGAGACGGGTATCGTACGCTACGGTTTCACTGTTTGACAGAGCCTTCGCGACAGTATTGCGCGACAGCCCCATTTCAGCCGCGATATCCTGGATCGTTACCTTTTTGATCATAAAAAAATGCACCCCTCCGCACAGTAATACTTTCCCATACGTGAAAAGTATACAATGCTTATGGTGCATTTTCAAGTGCCTTTGCACTATTTTGCACAATAAAATGTAAAAACAGCAATATCCGGATATATCAGAGCAGTGAATTCATTTCATATCGCACTTTTTGCTCCAGATATGCATTATTTCCTCAACCGTTTTATCTACTTCACGGTTATAGACCCGCGCATCCGAAAAGGACTCATACAGAGGACGCCTTTCGGCGTAAAGAGCCTCAACGCCGCGCCCCGCGGACAGCGGTCTTCCCTTGACGGAAAGCATTTTCAGGCGCCTTTTGATATAGATGACGATGCCGAGTCCGTGCAGCAGATCGTAATTGCCTGGAACTGTTACAACACCGCCTCCGGTGGCTATGACCTTGCGTTCACAGCACTTAAACGATTGAAGGACCTCAGTCTCCTTCTTTCTGAATTCAGCTTCGCCGTACTGCTGTATGCAATCCGACGGACTGATGCCCCAGATGCGCTCGAACTCGATATCCGAATCGATAAAATCAAAGCCGTACTGGGAAGCCAGCCTTCTTCCGATCGTAGACTTGCCGCAGCCGGGCATGCCTATCAGGACTATATTCGTGTTGTTGCCGGATCCCTCGTTCATCATCAGCTTTCCTTAACGGGCTTCGTGAGCCCGAAATGAAGATATCCCTCTTTGGTAACTATCCTTCCGCGCGGTGTGCGGGCA
>CAJOQS010000263.1 GCA_905236925.1 uncultured Lachnospiraceae bacterium
TGATGGCCGAGACCAGCCTCGATTCGATAGAAGAGACGATTACCGAAATGCGTCCGGATATCGTGGTCATCGATTCGATTCAGACCATGTTCCGCGAGGATATAGCTTCCGCCCCCGGAAGTGTTTCACAGGTCCGTGAAACTACCGGAGCATTGCTTAGGATCGGAAAAAGCCTCGGCATCACTATATTCATCGTGGGACATGTTACGAAAGAGGGAGTTGTCGCAGGTCCGCGTGTTCTTGAACACATGGTGGACACGGTACTGTACTTTGAGGGCGACAATTCTTCTTCCTACAGGATACTGCGGGCGGTAAAGAACCGTTTCGGTTCGACCAACGAGGTCGGTGTTTTCGAGATGAGGAGCGAGGGACTCCGGGAAGTCAGGAATCCTTCGGAATACATGCTGCAGGGTCATCCGGTCGGAGAACCCGGATCGGTTATTGCCGCATCCCTTGAAGGGACGAGGCCGATCCTTCTGGAGGTACAGGCGCTCGTCTGCAAGACCAGCTTCAACATGCCCCGGAGGACTGCCAACGGTACGGATACCAACAGGGTCAACCTTCTTATGGCGGTGCTCGAGAAGCGTCTTGGCCTGCAGCTCGGTTTCTGCGATGCCTACGTCAATGTCACGGGAGGCATGAGGGTAGGAGAACCGGCAATTGACCTGGCGATCATACTGGCCATCATCTCGAGCTATAAATCAAAGGCCCTTCCCGAAAACTCCATAGTATTCGGAGAGGTTGGACTTACCGGCGAGGTGCGCGGCGTTTCCCAGGCCGAAGCGCGTGTGAACGAGGCGATAGGGCTGGGTTACGAGACATGTATCCTTCCCGCGGTAAACGCGAAGTCGATAAAAACTGACAAGATCCGGCTGATAGGTATAGGCCATGTGAACGAACTGGCCAAATTGCTATAGTATTTCGGAGGAACTTAATGATCCTTTCAGACAGTTTTATATGCGCAGGCGAGAAATTCAGCACGTATGAGGAGCGGGTGCCTGCGCCTTTATTCATGAAGGAACTGAAGGCCGGCGGACCGGTTGAACGGGCCGAATTGACGGTCTGCGGTCTGGGCTTATATGAGGCACGGCTGAACGGCGAGAGCATAACAAAGGGCAGGCTCTGCCCCTACATCAGCAACAGCGAGCAGATCGTGTTTTATGATAACTACGATATCACGGACCGGCTGCAGAGTGAGAACAGGTTTGAATTCCTGCTCGGAAACGGTATGCAGAACTCGTTCGGCGGGTTCATATGGGATTTTGAAAAAGCCGCGGCACGATCAGCACCCAAGCTGGCATTTGCGATAGAAGTAACATACAAAGACGGCAGGCGCGAGGTTATCGAGGCTGATGAAAGCGTCCTTGTGACCGGGTCGAATATCCTGTCGGACGACCTGCGGCTCGGAGAAGTCTGCGATGCCTGCAGGGAAACAGGCGAATGGAGGCCCGCGCAGAAAACAGCTTCTCCTTCCGGCAAAAAGGTCTTGTCTTCGGCAAAACCGATCCGGGTCCGCGAGGAGCTTGAACCTGTATCCGTAAACGAAGAAAACGGAGATTTTGTCTACGATTTCGGCATTAATACTTCGGGTGTGTGCAGGTTGCGTGTCAATGCACACAGGGGCCAGAAGATAAGGCTTGTTTTCGGCGAAGAAATGAAAAACGGTCTTTTCTGCTTCGATTCGACCACCTTCGAAGACAGGAAGGAAACCTATTACCAGAGCGATACCTATATATGCAAAGAAGGCTTCAACGACTGGACGCCGACCTTTACCTATCATGGTTTCAGGTATGTGAAGGTAGAGGGTATCACAAAGGAGCAGGCAACAAAGGAACTCCTCACATTTCTGGTGTTCAATACCGATCTGGGGACGAGGGGAAGCTTTGAGTGCGACAACGAAGCGGTCAATGCCCTCTATAGGATGGCACTTAACTCGACACTGTCCAATTTCCATCATTTCCCGACGGACTGTCCCCAAAGGGAGAAGAACGGATGGACTGCTGATGCGGCGCTTTCGTCCGCACATACGCTGCTTTATTTCGAGCCCGAGGACAATTACAAGCAGTGGCTTGAATGCATATGCAGGGCGCAAGACGAGCGGGGCGCGATCCCGGGCATAA
>CAJOQS010000264.1 GCA_905236925.1 uncultured Lachnospiraceae bacterium
AATTTATAAGCCAGCTGCTGGTTCATTGAACCGTTATTCTCGTAATTGAAATGAACCTTGCTGTCCTCAGAGGGCTCCAGTGTTACATCTCCGCAGTCGGTTTCGATAACAACGGAATCGCACTCTTCCTCGCAAACATAGTTAACCTCTCCGGCAGCTTCGCCTTCATTGGAGTTTCCGACTCCGAAGAAAAGATCGATATCTGATCCATCCTCTTCGGCAGGTCCGTCAGGTTCATTGCCGGCTTCTGCGGCTGCTTCTCCGGCCTCCCTGTTCATTGACCTGCGGTAGTTTTCAGCAACTTCCTTCGCAAAAGCCTTCGATCCGCTTGCTATCTTATCCGCAGCTGCCTCAAAGCCCTTCTTAAATGCCTGTGCGTATTCCTCGGCCTTGTCCGTGAAATCGCCTGCCTTCTCGGTGAAGCTTCCCGCGAATTCGCCTGCTTTTTCTCCAACCTTGCCCGCAAAATCACCGGCTTTTTCTCCGGCCTTGTCAGCAAAACGGCTGGCAGTCTCTCCGACATTCGAGGTGAACTTACCGGTTCCCCTGCTGACCGAAGCTGAGAGCCTTCCGAGGAAGCCTGCGAGATTCTTCATGGCGTCGTTCATTTCGTTCGCCAGATTATCCGCTGCCTGTCTGATCTGATCCTCGTCGATATGGATGCCCTTGCGGGTCTCCTTTCCGGTCAGCTTGTTCAGCTCGTCAACCAGTTCGTCGATGTTTCCGAGCTCCGCACAGATCTGGTCCTCGCTTTTTCCGTTGAGCTGTCCCATACGGAAATGCTCTTCGTAATCGCTTTCGATCTCTTTCCTGATCTCCTCATCGAAGCCGGCGAGCTTCTCATTGAGTTCATTCATATATTCCTGCTTGTTCATTTTTCCTCCGTTCTTCCCTCTGTTCAGGGATTCAGTGTACTTATCACTCCACAATATCTGCGACCGCAGACACAAACTCCCGCCATTCTTCCTTCAGCTCCTGCTGATACTTCCGTCCTTCATCCGTAAGATGATAATACTTTCTTGCCGGCCCGCTCTCGGATTCCCGCAGATAGGTCTCAACCAGATCGTCGTCCTTCAGCCTCTTTAATACAAGGTAAAGAGTTCCGGTCGAAATCTCCATCTTCTTGGAGATCTCATCTGTCAGCTCATAACCGTAACGGTCATCCCTGACAAGCTTGGAAAGCACACACAGCTCCAGGGCACCCTTTTTAAATTGTGCGTTCATCACTACCTCCTTCTTTCATTTGTATTTCGTTTCTGAATACATAGTATCACAATCTATTCTACAATGCAACATACCAAATATAAAAAAATAATAAACTTAAAATATGACCGTTCGCGATCGGCACGATAATAATCTCATTCCGCAGGAATATAGATTACAGCTTTTTCTCTGTGCAATAAGGGCGTGGACGCGCAGTCCACGCCGTATATTCTCATGCACCTACTCTATAACCTATTTTCCAGCAACAGGGATATCCTCCATGCAGATCGCGAGCGGGCCTTCAAAGCCTTTGTTATCCTGCTTCTCCTTTGACAGCGTCAGCCTGTTCTGCACCTCGAACCAGCTTCCGTTCACCGAACCTCCGGTCACAGGTGTGACCTTCTCGCCGTCATACAGGAACGCAAGCCTGATCTCTCCTCCGAAATGTCCGTCAAAGGAATCCATCTGGAAATCAGAGAAGTTTACAACATGAAGATAAGGCTTTTTCTTCATTTCTTCTACAGGTGTAGTCCCCGCTTCAACCTTAATATCCTCGTACATGCCTGTCGGCTCTGTGCCCAGATAATACGAAAATCTTGCATTTCCCGTAATGGTCCTGAGGACACCTTTATCAAGGAACGGACGGTCTATCTTCCTTATTCCTTCACTGCTGAAGGGAACATCGGCCTTAAGCGTTACGGTAAGTGCATCGCCGCTGATCTTGCCGTCATCATCCGCCTGGACATTATCTCCTACTTTATAATCGGAGTATCCCGCATATATCGATCCTGCGTCTGCCTTGTCAAGATAGAATTCAAAGAGCGTGGCAACATAATCCTCCGAAAGGATGAGGCGGTAGTTCCCCGATGCGGGAGCCTGCGATGCCTGTGCCCTTGATTTGGTATACTCAATGGTCCTCTTCACTCTGTCGCGCAGAGCCTGCGCATTCAGACTGTCATAACGGAAATCCTTGTATGTCTCAACGTCGCGGGGCGCCTTGCACTGAACCACAAATTCGCCGGAAACGGTGCATTTACGGTAGCCTGCGTCAATTCCCCTTGAGTTGAGAATATGCTTCTGCGTATCATAGATGAACAGCTCGGCAGAGTTAAGGAACGCGTCCTTATCGTTATCCTCCGCAAAAAGCGCTTCGGACATGATGCGGCAGTTCTCCTCCATCGAGTTCTTCGCGATATCGGACTCCATTTCGATAAATCCGTTTTCCGACGGTCCGGGGATCTCATATGTGGGATTTGCGACAAATGTCGCCGCAAACATAGCATCCTTGATTCTGGTCCTTATCTCCTCTTCGGTCATGCCCGGGAAGATATTCGCGGACGACTGACCCTTGCAGGACTTGCCGTCCTTTTCAAAATCCCTGTAGACAGTAACCTCGTACTGTGTGAATTCCTTCGCCCTCTTCACATCGAGGGTCTTCTTTATGAAAAACAGCTCCGCGCTTTTCTCCACGGTAGTTGTTATCAGATATTCTCCGACTTTTTCCGCCGCAAGCGCGGCAAGTATCTTATCCTTCATCATATTCTCCGTTCCGTACCGGCAACCGCTGTTCCGGCACTTCTAGCTCTCGTTTTCCCTGTATCCGCAGATCCGCTGAAACCGCGACCGGTCATCCCAGACGGATCCTTGCCTTGATATAAGGGCCGCCGTCGGAAACCTTGACCCACTCCTTGTAGCCTTTGCCGCAGTAACCGGTTCCGCAGGCCTCCATTTCGTTCGAGATCATCGAGATCGACTTCAGCAGATCCGGAACATATCCGGTCAGGACGATGGGA
>CAJOQS010000265.1 GCA_905236925.1 uncultured Lachnospiraceae bacterium
CCATCATATCTGCGAGCGCCTTTTCATTCGTTTCCGACGTATTGACCGTCGCAATGTGCTCGCCCTTGCGGAGGACCGCCACGCGGTCGGATATCTCCATAACCTCATTCAGCTTATGGGTGATGATTATGATCGATTTGCCGTCCTTCTTCATATTGCGCATAACGGCAAAGAGCTTGTTGGTCTCCTGGGGCGTAAGCACTGCCGTGGGCTCATCGAGAATAAGGATATCGGCTCCGCGGTAGAGCGCCTTGATTATCTCAAGGGTCTGCTTCTGGGAAACGGACATCTCGTAGATCTTCCTGTCGGGGTCGAGTTCAAAGCCGTAGCGCGCGGCGATCTCCTTAACCTTGCGGGAAACCTCCTTACGGTCGAATTTTTCCGTCTCGTCCTGTCCGAGGATGACATTTTCCGCAGCGGTAAAAACATCAACAAGCTTAAAATGCTGATGTATCATTCCGATGCCGTATGTATATGCGTCCTTGGGAGAAGCGATGGAAACTTCCTTGCCGTTGATGAAGATATGCCCTTCGTCGGGGAAATAGATGCCTGAGAGCATATTCATAAGAGTTGTTTTACCGCTTCCGTTCTCTCCGAGAAGGGAGAGGATCTCGCCCTGCCTGAGGTCAAGATTGACCTTGTTGTTCGCAGTGACGGAGCCGAAGCGTTTAGTGACGTTGCGCATTTGAACTGCGTATTTGTTCGTTTCCAAAGAGGCGGCCACCTTTCATCAAAATTTAGTTAAAAAGTACCAAAAAAAATTTTGTTTTTTACTCAAAATTTATGATAACATAACAAAATCCAAAAGTAAAGAGAAAAAAGGGAGACCGCTGTGAAAAGCAGTCTCCCTTGATCGCTTATTGTGCGGAGCCTTAGGGCTGCCGCTGTTCAGAACTTATCAGTTCTGCTCGGTGATGCCGTCGATCCTTAATGAGAACGAAGGAGCCGAGATGTATTCAGACTCATGATAGTAGCCATCCTTGATAGCCTCAATCTGGTCATATGCGAAGTCTCCGTCGGAGTCGAAGCAGAAGGTCGATTCAACCTTAGCGCCGCCAACGGTGAAGGTGTTGATATCAAATACATGGAGCTTGCCGGCCTTGATATCTGCCTCAGCCTTAGCTACAGCATCAGCTGTGCCTGCTGCGCAGGAATTACCAAGCTTTGTGATCGCAACAGCACCTGTCTCGTAACCCTCGGACCAGTCGGTAACGATATCCTCGCCTGCAAGGGCGGTCTTGATAGCGTAGGTGTAGTAAACATCCCAGTTATTGGTCGAAGAAGTAAGAGCAGCGGTGGGAGCTACGGAAAGCATGTCAACATTGTAGCCTACCGAGTAAACAACGGTGCCGGCCTTGTTTGCAGCCTCACAAGCTGAAGGAGCACCGGTCGAGTCAGCGTGCTGACCAACGATTACGCAGCCCTCTGCGATGAACTTCTCAGCGGTGTTCTGCTCGTCAACGATCGAGAACCAGCTGTTGGTGTAGGAAACATCCATTACTACGTTCGGGAATACCGACTTGATACCAAGATAGAAGCCTGTATAACCGGAAACAACCTCTGCGTAAGGATAAGCGCCTACATAACCAACCTTAACGTTGCCGTTGGCATCATAGTTCTTGTCGGTAAGCTTGCCTGCGTCAACGAGTTCCTTGATCTTCATTCCGGCTACAATACCGGAAACGTAACGTGACTCATAGGTCTTGTTGAAAGCGTTTGAGAAATTCTTAAGACCGGACTTAAGAGCTGTGTCACCGGTCATGGCTACGAACTGAACATCGGGATTCTCCTTGGCTGCTCTCTCGCAGTAGGTCTGATGTCCGTAGGAGTTGGTGATAACAAGCTTACATCCCTGCTCAACACAGTCGATACACTTATCGTAGCAGGTCTCGTCCTCGCCGATGGTGTAGAACCATATGATCTGGTCATCCTTTAATCCGTTAGCTGCAGCGGCCTTCTTGATGCCTTCGATGTGAGCGTGAGTGTAGCCCTCGTTGTCGTCGCCGACAAGAACAACACCAACCTTGAACTCGTCCTTTGAGTTCTTGCTGCAGGCTGCAAGTGAAAATACCATGATCACTGCCAGCAGTAACGCCAGTACTTTTTTCATAAACTGTCCTCCTCTGATATTTGCCTTGTACGCTGTAAGCGCCACAGGCAGATGTTTTATTGTTTCCGGTCGAATCGACCGCGGCGGAAAAAAGCGGTTTTGATTGCGTCCGTTCATTTCCACGAATAAATAATAAGCATAATATCACAAAATAGCAACCCAAAATATTATTTTTGCTACATAATTTTTTGTTTGGATAAATATTTTGCCACTATTCAGGCAGGAAAGCGGTACATTCGCAATCCTTGCAGTGAGCGGTTATTGATGTTACAATGTAAGATGTAATAATATGCAAAGGAAGTAATCATGGGAAAGTTTTTATATATAGCCGAAAAACCGAGTGTGGCAAACGAGTTTGCCAAGGCACTGAAAGAGAGTTTTTCAAAAAGGGACGGGTACCTCGAGTCTGAATCGAGCGTTGTGACATGGTGCGTCGGACATCTGGTCACGATGAGTTATCCCGAGGTCTACGATGCGGCGCTGAAGCGCTGGAGCCTCGATACGATACCGTTTCTCCCGGATAAATTCAGATATGAAGTCATACCCGACGTTGCAAAGCAGTTCGGCATCGTAAAGAACCTCCTAAACAGGGAGGATGTGGAAAGGATCTATGTATGCACGGACTCGGGACGCGAGGGTGAATATATCTACAGACTGGTCGATGAGATGGCCGGAGTACCCGAAACGAAGGACAGGAGGAGGGTCTGGATCGATTCCCAGACCGAAGAGGAAGTCTTAAGGGGCATCCGTGAGGCACGGCCCCTGTCCGATTATGACAATCTTTCCGACGCGGCATATCTGCGCGCTAAGGAAGATTATTTGATGGGAATCAATTTCTCAAGAGTCCTTACATTAAAGTATGGCGACGAGATCAGAAAATTCCTTCACGAGCAGAAGCGCGGGGCCGTTTCCGTGGGCCGTGTCATGACCTGTGTTCTGGGAATGGTAGTAAACCGCGAGCGCGAGATAAGGGCATTTGTAAAGACTCCCTTTTTCCGTGTAATGGCAGGACTGCGCCCGGGCAGTGAAGAGACAGCGGAGCATGAGCTTAACGTACTCTTCAAGGCTGTCGAGGGATCGAAATATTACATGAGTCCGGATCTTTACAACGATAACGGCTTTAAAGAAAGAGCCGTCGCGGAAAAGATGGTTGCCGGAATAAACGGCCCTGATAAGACCGAGCCCGATTTCAAACCGGTCTCGGATGCCTCCGACGGGAGCGAGCCCGCAGCCTACAAGGCCGATGCGGCGCCCGGACTTGAGGGTGAAGTGACCGGTCTCGAGAAGAAGAAGGAGACCAAGAACCCGCCCCTGCTGTTTAACCTTGCGGACCTTCAGAATGAATGCTCGAAGCTCTATAAAATAAGCCCTGACGAGACTTTGAACATTGTTCAGGAGCTATATGAGAAGAAGCTCGTTACTTATCCAAGAACGGATGCGAGGGTTCTTTCCACAGCCGTGGCGAAGGAGATAGACAAAAACATCCGGGGACTTTCCGGGATAGGGCAGTTCAGGGAAATTGCGGAAGCGATCCTTGAATCGGGTTCATACAAGAACATAGCAAAAACAAAATATACGAATGACAAGCTTATCACGGACCACTACGCGATCATCCCGACGGGACAGGGCTTTCAGAATCTTTCGGGTCTCAAGCCCCTCTCGGGTAAGGTCTACGAGCTGATAGGACGCAGGTTCCTGAGCATCTTCCTGCCTCCCGCGGTTTACAGAAAGGTTGGTCTGACCGTGGATATCGGAGGCGAAGCCTTTGTCGCGACCTTTAAGACGCTGGAGGATCCGGGGTTCCTTAAATGTGCCTCGCTTCCCGTGAAGTCAAAGGGCAGGGATCAGAACGCGAAAGGCGAGGATGCGAAGGGCGAGGACGCGGAAGGAAAAGACGAAAACCAGACAGATGAGGACGAGCAGCAGGAGCTCGGACAGGATATGATAGAAGTCCTGTCAAAGCTGAAAAAGGGCTCTCGCATCAAAGTGGCGGAATTCATACTCAAAACCGGAGAGACATCACCTCCCAAACGCTATAATTCCGGATCGATGATCATAGCGATGGAAAAGGCCGGCTCCCTTGTGGCTGATGAGGACCTCAGAAACCAGATCAAGAGCTGCGGTATCGGAACGAGTGCCACCAGGGCGGAGATACTTAAAAAGCTTGTGAACATCTCGTACCTCAGGCTCAACAAGAAGACACAGATCATAACTCCCACCCTTCAGGGAGAGATGGTCTTCGAGGTGGTGAAGGCCTCCATGGCGGCGCTTCTGCGCCCGGATCTGACCGCAAGCTGGGAGAAGGGACTGAACTATGTGGCTGAGGGAACCATCAGCGCGGATGAATACATGAAGAAGCTGGAGGACTTTGTCTCTTCAAAGACGAACGGAGCCAAAAGCGGAAACTACGGTTACATACTGAGGAACAATTTTGCCGAGGCGGCGAAATATTACAAGAGATAGACAATTGTTATTTTGCTTTTTTTGTAGTACGATTAGTAAAAATACCGGAGGTCATTATGGAAACTGGAAACGAGAAGAGAGCATCAAAACGAATACCGATCAGTCGGGCAGCTCTGGGCATGGAACTCGCGCAGGATGTTTATTCGCGTTCCAATCAGGTTATCCTGAACAAGCATTCCATACTTGACGCTCAGAAGATCTCCAAGATAATGTTCTACTCCGTTGATACGATCGTGGTCTATGAACAGGAGGAGGAAAAGCGCGAGGAGGTGCTGAGCCCGATCCAGCAGCTCAAGAGCAGCGTGGAGTTCCGTGAGTTCTCGCAGAACTACGACAATACCGTAACTGCCCTGAAAAACACGATTAACGCGGTTCTTACCGAGGGTGCCGAGATCGATCAGGATTATCTTGTGGAAGAGGTCGACAAGATGGTCAGGGCCAGCGGCAGCAGGACGAATGTTTTCAATATGATCCACTGCATCCGCGAGTTCGACGAGATGACATATATGCACAGCGTCAATGTTTCGCTTATTGCCGGATGCTTCGCGAAATGGCTCGAGCTCGGAGAGGAAGCGGAAAAGGCGCTTACCCTTGCGGGTCTGCTGCATGATGTCGGCAAAACGATGATCCCCAGGGAGATAATACAGAAGCCCGATTCCCTCACGGAGGAGGAGTACAAGCTCGTAAAGACCCACACTATCAAGGGTTATGAGCTCTTAAAGGCCAAGGCAATCGATGACAGGATCAAGCTTGCCGCGCTCCAGCACCATGAGCGCTCGGACGGAAGCGGCTACCCCTTCGGAAAAAGCGGGGATCAGATAGAGAATTTCTCAATGATCATAGCGATCGCGGATGTTTATGACGCGATGACGAGCGACAGAATATACAGGCCGAGGGTCTGCCCGTTTGAGGTCGTAAGGATGCTTCAGACGGACGACGCGGATAAATACGATCCCAAGTTCCTTGTTCCACTCCTTGAACAGATCACCCAGGAATTTATCAACCACAGGGTAAGGCTGTCAAACGACAAGGTCGGAAAGATAGTACTTCTCAACAATGCCGAACTGTCGAAGCCGGTGGTTCAGGTCGACGATATCTTCGTTGATCTTGCCAAGCAGAGAGATGTACGGATTACAGAGATTGTCTGAGGAAAGAGTCTGATCATGAAACTTATCTCATGGAATGTCAACGGGCTGAGGGCCTGTATGCAGAAGGGTTTTGATACATTTTTCAATGAAATGTCCGCCGATATTTTCTGTCTTCAGGAAACCAAGCTTCAGGAGGGACAGATAGATTTTTCTCCCGAGGGGTATCATGCGTATTGGAATTATGCGGAAAAGAAGGGATATTCGGGGACAGCGGTATTTTCCAGAAAGAAGCCGCTTTCCGTCACCTATGGAATGGGTGTGGAGGAGCACGACCACGAAGGCCGCATGATCACTCTCGAATACGAGGATATGTATCTGGTATGTGTTTATGTGCCCAATTCCCAGAGGGAGCTTACAAGGCTTGAATACCGCATGCGCTGGGAGGACGATTTCAGAAATTACATAAGCGGGCTCGACAGCAAAAAGCCCGTGATATGGTGCGGAGACCTGAACGTCGCCCATAAGGAGATCGACCTTAAGAATCCCAAGACCAACCACATGAATGCCGGCTTTACGGATGACGAGCGCGAGAAGATGAGCATCATCCTTGACAGCGGGTTCATTGATACCTACAGGTACTTTTATCCGGACAGGACGGATGCCTATTCCTGGTGGTCCTACATGGGCAATGCCAGAGCCAAGAATGTCGGGTGGCGCATAGACTATTTCTGCGCTTCCGCGAGACTTTCGGACAGGCTGAAAGGTGCGGCGATCCATCCGGAGGTCATGGGATCGGATCATTGTCCGGTCGAACTAGATATCGAATAGAGGTGGAGCAATGCTTCTGACGGGAGCTCAGATCATAATTGAAACTCTGAAAGAAGAGCAGGTCGAGACTGTATTCGGGTATCCGGGGGGAACAGTTATCCCCGTATATGATGCCCTTTACCAGAGCCGGCCTGCTATTAAGCATGTTCTGACTTCTCACGAGCAGGGAGCGGCGCACGCAGCCGACGGATATGCAAGATCTACGGGACGGACGGGAGTCTGCCTCGTGACATCGGGGCCTGGTGCCACCAATCTTGTTACAGGTATAGCGACCGCATACATGGATTCGGTTCCGATGGTCGCGATCACGATAAATGTTTCAAACAGCGATCTCGGAAAGGACAGCTTTCAGGAGGTCGACATCGCAGGCATCACGATGCCCGTCACGAAGCATAATTTCATCGTAAAGGACATCTCCCTGCTGGCTCAGACCATCCACCGAGCGTTTAAGATCGCCTCTTCAGGGCGCAAGGGCCCCGTGCTTGTCGATATTACTAAGGATGTAACGAAGGCGGAGTATGATCACGAGCCACAGCCGCGCACTGAAAGTGAGTGTGAAGCAGCTTTCTGCGGAGAAGGGCTTGATAAGGCAGCACGGATGATCGAAAAAGCAAAAAAGCCCCTTCTGCTTGTGGGCGGAGGCGGAGCCTCGAGTACTGCTGCGGTGGAAAAGCTAAAGGCTCTCGCCGGAATGCTGGAGCTTCCGGTTGCCGTTACTCTGATGGGAAAGGGCGTCTTTAACGGAAAGCATCCCGGATATCTCGGAATGGCGGGACTGTACGGAACTGCGGCCGCAAAGAAGGCCTTCAGGGAAGCCGATCTTCTGATCGCGGCGGGGTGCCGCTTCAGCGAGAGGGTTACCGGAAACGATCCGGATTTCGTTCCGAACGCGCAGATCATTCATATTGACATAGACAATGCGGAGCTTAACAAGAATATTCTGGCGGATGTGACCCTTGCCGGGGACATCGCGTCAATAGCCGATGAACTGATACAGGCTCTCGCCGGAAAGGATACGGAGCGCTCCCGTGCGAGACGCCGGAAATGGCTTGAAGAGCTTACAGAGGTAAGAAAAACCGAGGAAAACGAAGCTGCTGAAAAGCTTGCGCGGGCAGTCAGAGAAAAAAAGCTTACCGGACCCGCAATCGTACAGACGGCTTACTCGGTTCTCGGAGATGATGTGATCGTTTCCACGGAGGTCGGCCTTAACCAGATGTGGGCGGCAACGCATTACAGGTTCACGCGTCCCGGACAGCTGCTGACTTCGGGAGGCCTCGGGACGATGGGCTACGGATTAGGCGCGGCTATAGGCGCGGCCATAGGAAATCCCGGTGCCACAGTTGTCAATTTTGCGGGTGACGGATGCTTCAGGATGAATATGAACGAGCTCCTTACCTCGGTAAGAGAAGGGCTTCATATAATCGAGATTGTGTTCGACAACAGCTCGCTTGGCATGGTACACCAGCTTCAGAAGCGATACTGGAACGAAAGATACAGTGAAACAGAGTTCAACGACGGGGCTGATTATGCCGCGATCGCCCGCTCCATGGGGGCTGAGGGCTGCACGGTATCCAATGTAGATGAACTCACAGAGGCACTTGAAAAGGCGGCCCTCAGCAGCGGAACAAGTGTTATCGTCTGCAGGATGGACAGGGACGAGGTATTTGATATAAAGCAGTAACATCAAAACGGCATACAAAAAACCGGGCGGATCGCCCGGTTTTTCAGTTCCTGTAAGCTTATTCTTCTGCTCCGGCATTGCCGTCGGATTCCTCATCATTCGCGGCAGGGAACGGTGTGTCACCGTCGGTGCCCGAATACGCTCTTACCCAGTAGGCCAGAAGAGTTTCGTCCTCGGCTGCCTCGGCTTCCATCAGCGCGTAGGTATCGTTGATGAGTTTCTTGACATCTTCGTCATAATTCAGGGCGTTGAGCCTTTCCTCGACACTGTCGCTGACCTCGCCGATAAATACACGGTAAGCACCTTCGGCGTCCCGGTATACAAAGGCTCTGTCTATCGAAATGGCCAGTGAATTAACATTGATGATCTGTGAATAGTAAGTATAGTAAACGACGTAATCAATATCTCCGAAGCCGGTTTTTGTATAGCACGTAATGTTCGAAAAACCGATTATCGTCTCGAATCTCTGCTGAAGCAGTTCTTCGTTAATAAATGAGGTGTCGGAAAC
>CAJOQS010000266.1 GCA_905236925.1 uncultured Lachnospiraceae bacterium
CGGGATCATCCATGTATTTTGCACAGTCATGGAGAATACCGGTCAGATATGGCCTGTAGGTTTCATATCCGTGATTCAGTGCGAGATATACGGCTGTTTTTGCGACCGAGATGCTGTGCTCGTACCTTGAGGGCTTCAAAAGTGCCTTCAGATCGCTTTTAATAGCCTCAAATTGGCTGTTGAGGTATAAACCCCGGTTATGTATATATTTATATACATCGGGGCTTAAAAAGGCTTCTACGGGCATTTCGTACGAAACCAGATCCCGTATGAGATTTGACGATATCTCCGTTGCAGGAAGATCGATGTAGTAGATCTCGGGCGTGAAGTCCTTTGTGGAATACTTATCCCTCAGCTGCCCAATCTTTCTGCGGACCGCCTCTGATCCCCTGCTTCCCCTTCCGGAGCAGATCAGAGCGCATTTTTGAAGTATAGCGGCGGGCTCATGCCAGTTTTCAAACTGGAAAAGAGAATCTCCGCCGATTATGAAGTAAAAACGTGTATCGTGTTCTTCTTCGCAAAGGAGCGTCAGCGTGTCGGAGGTATATGTAATGCCCTCGCGTCTCAGCTCAAAATCAGAAAACTCAAGGCCGTCATGACCTTTTATCGCAAGCCTGACCATCTCGGTGCGGTCTGCGTCCGAAACGATCATATCCGCGTTTTTGTGCGGCGGATTGTTTGAAGGCATGATAAGCACCCTGTCAAGGTTCAGCTGCGATTTAGCTGTCTCTGCCAGCATAATATGCGCAAGATGTATCGGATTGAATGTCCCTCCGAGGATACCGACTCTTTTCATATCATATCCGCCTTCTGATTTTGTTTTTCAAGCCTTCTTACGTTCACGGGGAAGCTCGATCTTTCGCTTGTCCTTATCCTTGGCCTGTTCGTAGAGTACGATCTTCTTTCCGATGACCTGTACTACTTCGGCTCCGGTTCTCTCGGCAAGGATCTGTGCGAGCTCCCCGGGATCGTCCGCGCAGTTCTTGAGAACCGAGACCTTGATAAGTTCCCTTGCCTCAAGAGCTTCACCGATTCCCTCGGTAAACTCGGGCGTGATGCTTGCTTTACCGATATTGTAAATGGGATCTATATTCATTGCAAGACCCTTGAGATATGCCCTTTGTTTGGTAGTCATTATCATTCCTCACTTATTTGTAATAATCAAAATCCCATCCGTAGAGCCTTACAGTGTCTCCCTCGTTTATGCCGAGACCTTCAAGCTCCTCGAGTATACCGTTCTCCTTAAGGAACTTCTGGAAGAACTCAAAGCCCTTTTCGGATTCAAGATTGGTATAGCCCAGCATTCTTTCGATACGGGGCCCTTCAACCAGATAAACCTTCTCTTCTTCGTCGTAGCTGACGGTATAAGGCAGATTGGCTGCAGAATCGGACTCGTAAACAAAATCGGGCTCATAGATAATGGGCTCGGGATCGAGAGCCTTAAGCATATCGTTGACATGATACAGAAGCTCTTTAAGGCCCTGCTTTGTAACAGCTGAGATAGCAAATACCTTGATCCCGCGGGGTTCAAACTCGGCTTTCAGCTTATCAATGATATTTTCCTGACCGTCGTCGAAGTAGGCATCCATTTTGTTTGCCGCAATGACCTGAGGCTTGTTCATCAGCTCGGGATTATACAGGGCAAGCTCATTGTTGATCTTGTTGATGTCATCAATCGGGTCCCTGCCCTCGACCGAAGCGCCGTCAACCATGTGAATAATGACCTTCGTTCGCTCGATATGCTTCAGGAATTCATGCCCGAGACCGACTCCGTCCGATGCGCCCTCGATAAGACCGGGGATATCGGCTATGACAAAGCTCTGCCTGTCTCCGAGGTCAACCACACCGAGGTTCGGATTTAAGGTGGTAAAATGATAATTCGCGATCTTGGGCCGCGCGTTTGTTACAACGGAAAGAAGGGTTGACTTTCCGACATTGGGGAAGCCAACGAGTCCGACATCCGCGATAACCTTAAGCTCCAGTATAACGTTAAGCTCCTGCGAGGCCTGACCGGGCTGCGCATACTTGGGAGCCTGCATCGTCGAGGTTGCGTAGTTCATATTGCCCTTGCCGCCTCTGCCGCCCTTGAGTATGATCCTGCGCCTGCATTCGTGACTCATATCCGCAACGATCTTGCCGGTTTCCTGATCCCTGATAACAGTGCCCTCGGGAACCTTTATAATAAGATCGGCACCGTCGCTTCCTGTGCAGCGCTTGTTGCCTCCGTCCTGACCGTTCTCGGCACAGAATTTATGCTTGTATCTGAAGTCGACCAGAGTATTGAGACCTTCGTCAACCTCGAATATGACGTCACCGCCTCGACCGCCGTCGCCGCCGTCGGGACCGCCGTCCGGAACAAACTTCTCGCGTCTGAAGCTTACATGACCGTCACCGCCCTTGCCGGACCTGATATAGATTTTTGCGGTATCCTGAAACATGGTCAACTCCTCCTGATTTCAATAGCAAATAAAGTTACACAACGGGTTGTGTAACAAAAATGGGCTTTGACTGTTATATCAAAGCCCACAACTTTAACTCTTATCACTCAGCAACGGGATAAACAGAAGCCTGCTTCTTGTCCCTGCCCAGTCTCTCAAATCTTAAGGTTCCGTCAACAAGTGCATAAAGTGTATCATTGTTGCCGCGACCTACGTTGAGACCGGGATGGATCTTCGTTCCACGCTGTGTGTAAAGAACGTTGCCCGCCTTAACGAACTGGCCGTCTGCGCGCTTCGGACCCAATCTCTTGGACTCGGAGTCTCTGCCGTTCTTGGTTGAGCCTACGCCCTTTTTGTGAGCGAAAAATTGTAATGTCATTCTTAACATGACTTTACCTCCCAATCAATAAAAGAAATAAACCGTTTGTTGTCTTTTTGAATGTCCCTCAGTCCGAACTCGAGACTTCTCATAAGAAGCTTTGCTCCATCCGAACAGGGATCTTCCAATTCGAAGATCAGATAACCCTTCTTCTCGTTTGATTCACCCGTAAACCTGTCCTCAGTGAAATTCTCGATTGAATTCACAGTGTTGATGACAAGCGCCGATACTGCAGCACATACGATATCCTTGCCTAACCTTCCGGCTCCAGCGTGACCGCTGCACCAGATACCCGTCGGGACTCCGTCATTGTCATAACGAAACGAGATTCGGATCATTGTTCTTTCTCCGATGATCAAGCATTGATCTTCTCAATCTTAACCTTGGTGTAAGCCTGTCTGTGTCCGTTCTTCTTGTGATAACCGGACTTGCACTTGTATCTGTAAACGATGACCTTACGATTCTTACCTTCTTCAACTACTGAAGCTGAAACGCTTGCGCCGCTGATAGTGGGATTACCAACCTTGATAGAACCATTGTTTACAACAAGAACCTGATCAAAAGATACGGTCTCGCCTGCAGCAACTCCGAGCTTTTCAACTTTGATCACATCGCCTTCGGCTACCTTGTACTGCTTTCCGCCTGTTGCAATAATAGCGTACATTATTTTTCCTCCTGTATAATTCTCGCCGGCTGTGGGGGCCTTATAGGGCGCTTATGCCCTCGCCGTGCGGCCGAAAGTGCGTGCTACCCACGCATACTCTGATAATCTATCATGTTATCCTTTGATTGTCAAGGCATATTTCTCGAAAAAATATAAAAACTGTGCATGTGACCTATTGAAGATCACATGCACAGTAAGGATTACAAGTGATTAGGCTTATTTTGTAATATTGAAGTAAACGGGAGTACTCTCACTTCCGTACACCTTTGCACCGTCAACTGTTGTATAAGGTACTACAATTGCAGCATACATTCCGGCAGGAACCTTTTTATAAGTTAATGTTCTTTTTGCAGAGCCGTTCTTCTTTATGGTCTTTGTTGTAAACAGCTTTGCATCAAAAACATCATAAATCCTAACTTCATAGCCATCGGCATTTGAGTATTTCTTGACCGTAAACTTTGCAGTATTGCCGCTGACCTTGACCGAAGCCTTGGGAGCTGCGGCAATATTAGCTTCTGAAGATATGATTACATCATTACCGGGAATGAAGAAGTTGCTTTCAGCTGAATCGTCTACAAGATAACCTGCAGCAAAGAGCTTTTTCGTAAGCGCCCAATGATGGGGTATATTACAAGCGGATCGCATCAATAATGATAGATGCGAGTATTTCACTCCACTTTTGA
>CAJOQS010000267.1 GCA_905236925.1 uncultured Lachnospiraceae bacterium
AGGCAGCGTCTCCCGCTTCTTTGACCAGCTCGAGGCAGCGCTTTTTAAGCTTCTGATAGGCCGCCTTAGCATTATCCAGAGCATCCCACGAGAATTCAAGGGGCTTGCGGTAGTGCGACTGCAGGCAGAAGAACCTGTAAACCAGCGGATCGTATCCCTTTTCCTCAACGACAGAAACCGTAAGGATGTTGCCCTTGGACTTGCTCATCTTGCCTTCACGGTCATTCAGATGCTGCACATGGAACCAGTAATTGCACCATTTATGTCCAAGATAAGACTCGGACTGGGCTATTTCGTTCGTATGATGCGGGAAGATGTTGTCAACTCCGCCGCAGTGAATGTCCATATACTCTCCGAGATGCTTCATGCTGATGCAGGAGCACTCGATATGCCATCCGGGATATCCCACTCCCCAGGGGCTGTCCCATTTCAGAGCCTGGTCCTCAAACTTTGACTTGGTAAACCAGAGCACAAAGTCATTCTTATTGCGCTTGTTCGGATCCTCCGTAACATCATCGCGCACACCGACCATCAGCTCGTCCTCGTTCTGGGAGCCGAACACAAAGTACTCGCTGAGCTTGGAGGTATCAAAGTAGATATTCTCTCCCGACTTATATGCATAGCCCTTCTCCAGAAGCACCTCTATCATGTGGATGAATTCCGGAATGCAGTTTGTTGCGGGCTCCACAACATCGGGCGTCTTGATGTTCAGCTTCGCGCAATCGTCAAAGAAGCACTTTGTGTAGAATGCGGCGATCTCCATAACGGTCTTGTGCTCGCGCTGAGCCCCCTTGACCATCTTATCCTCGCCGTTGTCGCCGTCATCTGAAAGATGTCCGACATCCGTTATGTTCATTACTCTCTTGACATCATATCCGCTGTAGCGGAGTGTCTTTTCAAGCACATCCTCGCAGATATAGCTGCGGAGATTGCCTATATGCGCGAAATGATAGACCGTGGGGCCGCAGGTGTACATCGCGACCTTTCCCGGCTCATTCGGCACAAATTCCTCAACTCTTCTGGTAAGTGTATTATATAATTTCATATCAAACCTCTCGCGACTTATTTCTTTTTTCCCTCGCAGGCATCCACTCTGGCTGCAAGTCCGCTCAGAGCATCCTTAAGAGCCGCATTCTGGTCACGCAGCTCGTTCAGATAGGCCATTACCGGGTCGGGCAGATGAACCTGGTCCATAGTCTCCCTCGGGATCCTTACCTGATCCATCTTCACAACACGTCCCGGAACGCCGACGACCGTACAGTTCGGCGGAACCTCCTGAAGCACTACGGAGCCTGCACCGATCAGCGAATTCTCACCCACCGTAAAGGAACCGAGAACCTTCGCGCCGGATCCGATCATGACGTTATCGCCTATCGTCGGATGACGCTTTCCCGTTTCCTTTCCCGTTCCTCCGAGAGTAACTCCCTGATAAAGCGTCACATTATCGCCTATAACGGTAGTTTCTCCTATTACGACTCCGGTTCCGTGATCGATGAAAAGTCCTTTTCCGATCGTTGCGCCCGGATGTATCTCAATTCCCGTTCTGCGCGCAGTTTTCTGCGACAGCCAGCGGGCGAGAAAATAATGCTTCTTAAGATACAGCTTGTGCTCGAACCGGTGCCTGATTATGGCCCTGAAGCCCGGGTACAGGAACACCTCCATCGGCGTTTTCGCCGCAGGATCGCGCTCCATCACCACCTGCATCTCTTCTTTTATGAAAGCAATGATGCCCATGATCTCTTTTTATTCCTTACTTAACTTTTACTCGAATATCCTCCAGCCGCAGATAAACCGCGACGACCACCACGAGCTGAGCTTGCGGTGACAGATCTTTCCCTGTGAGGAGGATGCGTCTATGACCGTCCCGTCCTCTCCAATGATACCGACATGTCCGGTAACGACGATGATATCGCCGGCCTTAAGACTGCTGTAATTCGTGATCTTCTTATATTTGCCGACCGTGCGCCAGCCCTTTGATGTGATGTAGCTCTGCTTTACGCCAACCTGATTCAGGCACCAGTAAACAAAGCCGGAACAGTCAAAGGAGTTAGGTCCCTTGGCGCCCCATACATATTTACATCCGAGCTTTGACAGGGCAACCTCGAGCAGTGCGGAAACAGATCCCGACCTTGAAACTCCGGTATCCACCTGTCCGCCGCCGTTTCCGCCGCCTCCGGTGGAATCGCCCGCCTTGACGGGATTGTCACCGGTAAGCTTCGCCATTGTCTTGACTCCGACATTACCGTCGGCACTGAGTCCGTTCCTTGACTGGAATTTCTTGACAGCCTTGTCGGTTACTTCTCCGAAGTAGCCCGTATCGCTGCCGGCGCTCATGTATCCGTACTTGATGAGAAGCTGCTGCACACGTTTTACAGTATCGCCCTCATCTCCGATACACAGACCGTTCGAAATGGCAAGACTGCTGTCGAGAACTTCTCTTGTGGTGGGTCCGAGATAACCATCGACCACCAGATTGTTACGCGACTGGAAGAGCTTGACCGCCGCAAGCGTATCGTTGCCGTAGCTGCCGTCGGGGGTTGTTGTAAGATACCCCAGCTCCTTCAGCCGCTTCTGACACTCAAGCACCACATCGCCCTTGTCGCCGAAACTCAGAAGGTTGGCAACGACCTCGTCGCTGTACATAAGCTCCATCGTATGCTCGCCGACCTTACCGTCCGCGTCAAGCCCGTTCGCGCGCTGCAGATCCTTTACCGCGCGTTCGGTCGAATCGTCAAATTTGCCGTTTATATGCTTCTTTGAATCAAGATAGCCAAGTTC
>CAJOQS010000268.1 GCA_905236925.1 uncultured Lachnospiraceae bacterium
ACCGGAAAAGGCAAGCCGGCGTTCATGAACCATCCCGAGATCAAGTTCAACATTTCCCACGCCGGACATTTTGCGGTGGCGGCTTTTTCCGAGGAATTCGAGCCGGGCATCGACATCGAAAGCAGCTTCAGGATCAGCAGCAGGATCATCTACAGCTTTTTCACCGAGGGCGAACGGGAGCTTATACTGTCCTGTCCGGACGAGAATTCGAGAAGGTTGATGTTCGGCCGGATCTGGACCATGCGCGAGGCTTTTGTCAAGTCCACGGGACTCGGAATGGCAGTGCCGCGCAATACCTATGAAACTGTAATGAAGGAGGGAAAGCTCGCTATTAGCCAGACGCTCTGCGAAGGCGAGTTCGGAGCCTATGAACTGCAGCCGATCGAGGACTACTGCGTTTCGGTGGTCGCAGGAAGAAATCTAAACATTCAAAGACTGGCAAGGGGGTAAGCCGCAATGAAGAAAGTCATCACATACGGAACCTATGATCTGCTCCATGTCGGGCATATCAATCTTTTGCGTCGCGCGAAGGCGCTCGGGGACTACCTTATCGTGGTCGTTTCCTCGGACGAGTTCAACGCGATTAAGGGCAAGAAGGCATATTACAGTTTTGAAGACAGAAAGAAGATCCTCGAGGCCGTGCGCTATGTCGACGAAGTTCTCCCGGAGTACACCTGGGAGCAGAAAATCGACGACGTTGTAAACAACAATGTCGATATTTTTGTTATGGGCGACGACTGGGCAGGCAAGTTTGATTTCCTGAAGGATTACTGCGAGGTGGTATATCTTCCGAGAACCGAGGGAATCTCCACAAGTAAGATCAAAGAGGATTTAGGGATACATGGGTCGAAAGAGGACTAGCTGACAACGGAGTCGTTTGCGGTCATGCAGAGGTGCTTTCGATGCATGACTACATTATGAGGAGAAGCTAACATGAAAGAAGTAATCAGAGACAAGAAACCCTTCGTTACGCGCGAGATGGTCGAGGAGATCGAGAAGACCTATCCCACTCCTTTCCATATCTACGATGAAAAAGGCATACGCGAGAACGCCCGCAAGCTGAAGGCGGCCTTTGCCTGGAACAAGGGCTTCAAGGAATTCTTTGCAGTCAAGGCCACACCCAATCCCTTTATCATACAGTTACTGAAGGAGGAGGGCTGCGGAGTCGATTGTGCCTCGATACAGGAGCTTTATCTTGCGGAGGCTGTCGGACTTGGAGAAGGCGAGATCATGTTCTCCTCGAACGAGACTCCCGCGGGCGAGTTTACCAAGGCGAAACAGCTCGGAGCCTATATCAACCTTGACGATATAACGATGATCGATTTCCTGGACCGCGAATGCGGGATCCCGGAAACTGTTTTCTGCCGCTTCAATCCCGGCGGATTCTACAATGTTTCAAACGGTATCATGGACAATCCCGGCGATTCGAAATACGGTATGACACGCCACCAGATAGCCGAAGCGTTCAGGCGTCTTGCCGGACTCGACGTTAAGAAATTCGGCATCCACGCATTCCTGTGCAGCGGCGCGGTGACAAACGATTACTATCCAATGCTGGCAAGGGATCTTTTCCAGCTTGCGGTGGAACTCAGGAATGAGACCGGAGTTGACATCCGCTACATCAACCTTTCGGGAGGAGTGGGAATACCCTACAGGCCCGGAGTCAAGCCCTGTGACATTGCCAAGATCGGCGAGGGAGTGAGGGCTGCTTACGAGGAGGTTATCACTCCCGCAGGCATGGAAGTGGCCATCTTCACGGAGCTTGGAAGGTTCATGCTCGCACCTTACGGTCATCTTATCGTAAAAGCGATCCACGAGAAGCACATCTACAAGGAATACATCGGTGTAAACGCATGTGCCGCGAACCTCATGCGCCCCGCAATGTACGGAGCTTATCACCATATTACCGTACTGGGCAAGGAGGACGCGGAACCTGACCACAAGTATGACGTGGTCGGCAATCTTTGCGAGAATAATGACAAATTTGCGATCGACAGGGATCTCCCGCGCATTGATATGGGCGACTACCTGTGCATACACGATACCGGAGCCCATGGCTTTGCGATGGGC
>CAJOQS010000269.1 GCA_905236925.1 uncultured Lachnospiraceae bacterium
CTGCTTCACGAAGTCATTCAGCACATCGCTCCGGCTTTCGTCTTCGATGTCACGGATATAGTAGTGCTCCTTGCCTACGAGCTTGCCGCCCCTGATAAAAAATATCTGAACAACAGCCTCGGCACCTGCCTTCGCAAGTCCCACAACATCGCGGTTTCCGGCATCCTCGCTTGTAACGCGCTGTATCTGTGAAATACGCCTGATGTTTGCGATCAGGTCCCTGTAGCCTGCTGCCTTTTCAAATTCCATTGCCTCGGAAGCGGCCTTCATCTTCTGTTCAAGGTCACGGATGATCTGCTTGGAATCTCCGTCGAGGAAATCTATTATGCGTTCGATGGATTCCCTGTAATCCGCCGAAGAAACCGCTCCGGTGCAGGGCGCGTCGCACTGCTGCATATGGCTGTAGAGGCATGCCCTTTCGCCCGGCAGTCCGCCGTCGGGGATAGCCTTCCGGCAGCGCCTGATCCTGTACAGATCGTTGAGCATATTCAGCGTGCTGCGCGCCGCATCGACATCGGTATAAGGTCCGAAGTACCTTGCGCCGTCACTGATATGCTTTCTGGTCAGATATACGCGCGGAAAAGGCTCGTTTACGGTCACCTTGATGAACGGATATGTTTTGTCGTCCATCAGCATAGTGTTGTATTTCGGCCTGTTTTCCTTGATAAGATTGCATTCCAATACGAGCGCTTCCATCTCGCTACCCACAACGATGTACTCAAAGTGGTCTATCAGCGAGATCATGCGCTCTATCTTGGGCGACCTGACCCTCTTCTGAAAATACTGACGCACCCGGTTTTTAAGGCTTACGGCCTTTCCCACATAGATAACGGCATCGGATGCGTCATGCATGATATAGACTCCCGGCTTGTCCGGAAGCTTCTTCAGTTCTTCTTCAAGATCAAACATATCGGAAATAATGTAATAGGTGCTACTATTCACAGCTTGGCAGACCATCATTCGCAAACCATACGACTGCGTCGTATGTCGCTGCTGCGCAGCTCCTGTTTGCTCATGTTGTCTGCCCAGCTTTCGCCGCAGAATCAGTGCGAAAGCAAAACCGCAAGTACACTTGCGTTTTGCTCTTGCACTGATTCTGCTGTGAATAGTAGCTACTCATCAAATTCCACATATACAAAGTAGCCTCTCGGATCCTGCTTGATATCCCGCACGATTCCGTGATCGGATTTTATGCGCTGGCCGAGGGAATAATTGCCCGACATTGCTATGGCCGGCATGAGGATATAGTAATAAAATGCGGTCGTGCTCTTCTCTATTACGGGATATTCCTTGCCGATCTCGGCCTGTCCGGGGCGTTCCATCTTAAATTCTTCCAGTCTCATACTACAGCTGTCTCCCCGGGTTTGGTTCCTTCCTCACTTTCAGCAGCCAGTCCGGTCTCTGCCGCACCCTCACCGGCAGCTGCGCCGCCGGTGCGCTCGGCAAGAACCTTCTCATATATCTCCATAAACTGCTTTCCTGTTATGGTCTCGTTCTCGCCCAGATACTCGGCGATCCTGTCAAGTATGTCGCGATTCGCCGAAAGCAGCTCCTTAGCCTTGTCGTGGCATTCCTTTAAGAGGCTCATGACTTCACGGTCTATCTCGCCTGCGGTGTCCTGTCCGCAGTTCATTACGGGACGTCCGTCAAGATAGCGGTTCTCGATCGACTCAAGGCAGATAGTACCGAACTTCTTCGACATACCGTACTGAGTGACCATGGAACGCGCGATCGCGGTCGCCTTCTCGATATCGTTCGAGGCACCCGTGGTAACCGAACCGAATACGATCTCCTCGGCTGCTCTTCCGCCGAAGAGCGTAACAAGTCTTGCGCGGAGCTCCTCTTCGCTCATCAGGTATTTCTCTTCCTCGGGAACCTGCATTACATATCCGAGAGAGCCCATCGTTCTCGGAACGATCGTGATCTTCTGGACGGGCTCCGCCTTCTTCTCAAGAGCGGTGATCAGGGCATGTCCGGTCTCATGATATGCAACTATCTTCTTCTCCTCGGGTCCGAGAATCCTGTCCTTCTTTTCCTTACCTGCTATAACGACCTCGACGGATTCCATGAGGTCCGCCTGTGAAACGGCTGTGCGTCCCTGCTTAACCGCAAGGATGGCCGCCTCGTTGATGATATTCGCGAGATCGGAGCCGACCGCTCCGGATGTCGCAAGACCGATCTCCTCGAGATCGACAGAATCGTCCATGAATACATTCTTCGCGTGAACCTTCAGGACTTCGACACGTCCCTTAAGGTCGGGCTTATCAACTATGATGCGGCGGTCGAAACGTCCGGGACGCAGGAGCGCCTTATCAAGCACCTCGGGCCTGTTGGTTGCCGCGAGGATCACTACTCCCTTGCTCGTATCAAAACCGTCCATTTCCGCAAGAAGCTGGTTAAGCGTCTGCTCGCGCTCGTCATTGCCTCCGCCGTAATGGGAATCCCTGCTCTTACCGATCGCATCTATCTCGTCAATGAAAACGATACAGGGCGCCTGCTGCTGGGCCTGCTTGAACAGGTCGCGGACACGCGAGGCTCCGACGCCTACGAACATCTCAACGAAGTCCGAGCCCGCAAGCGAGAAGAACGGAACATGCGCCTCACCCGCTACAGCCTTTGCAAGAAGAGTCTTACCGGTTCCGGGAGGTCCCACAAGAAGGGCTCCCTTGGGCAGCTTCGCGCCTATCTTCTGATATTTGCCGGGGCTGTGGAGGAAATCTACAAGCTCGCTGATCGACTCCTTTGCCTCGTCCTGTCCGGCAACATCCTTGAAGGTCACGCCGGTTTCCTTCTCAACATATATCTTCGCGTTTGACTTACCGACGCCCATTACGCCGCCGCTGTTTTTGGAAAGCGTGCGGAGGAAAAAGTACATCAGGACGTAGATCAGTACGAACGGAAGAACATATACCAGAAGGATATCCAGTATCGTCGCGCTCTTGTCTATCACACGCGCGTTGAATTCAATGCCTGCCTCGTACAGCCTTGCGGTGAGGTCGGGGTCATCGACCATTCCGGTATAGTAAGTCACTCCGTAGAACGAAGTCTGCTTCTTAGGCGTGATCACCAGCTTGCCTTCCTCGATCACCACGCTGCTGACCTCATCCTTTTCCAGCATATCGAGGAACCTGTCATAGGTTATCTCCTCGACCTGGCCCTTCTGTATCTGCTGAGTCAGATACTTGAAAAGGAGCATCGCCAGAATCGCGAATATGAGGCATATGATAAATATGCGCGCGTTCTGCGGCTTTTTGCCGTTGTTATTGTTTCTGTTGCCGTTTTCGTCCATTGCAAAAACCTCGATCCGTGTTATTTAGTACGTACAGATTCTCCCAGCGCTTCTATCTCCGCCATCCATGCAGTTGCGCGTATGTCGCTGGGCATCCGCCAGTCGCCTCTCGGTGAGAGGGCCACCGACCCCACCTTGGGGCCGTCGGGCAGACATGAACGCTTGAACTGCTGGGCAAAAAACCTCTTGTAGAATATCCTCATCCAGCCGATTATCGTAGCGTCGTCGTAGCTTCCGTCAAACGCGCTCCGGGCTATCCTGAATATCTTGCCGGGCCTGAAGCCGTAGCGGAGCATGTAGAACAGGAAGAAATCATGAAGCTCGTATGGGCCGACTATATCTTCCGTTATCTGGCTCGTGTTTCCTTCCTCGGTCGCCGGAAGCAGCTCCGGAGATACCGGTGTATCAAGGACGTCGAGCAACGTATCGCGAAGTCTTTCGCTGCCGGAATCCATTGCGATGTAACGGACCAGCTCCCTTACGAGAGTCTTGGGCAC
>CAJOQS010000270.1 GCA_905236925.1 uncultured Lachnospiraceae bacterium
GAGACCTGGCTTACGGAGGAATACGCGAGACGCTTCTTGAGTCCGTTCTCCATATAGGCCATCATGGAACCTAAGAATACAGTTACCAGAGTCAGTACGATCCATGTGTAATGAACCCATGTGCCCCTGATAAAGTCAGCTCCTACACTGTAGAACACCACTCTCATTATGGCAATAACGCCGGATTTCGTGATAACGCCGGACAGCACAGCCGAAGCGGGTGCGGGTGCAACCGGATGAGCTGTGGGCAGCCAGTCATGCAGAGGGAAGAGACCTGCCTTACATCCGAAGCCGATTATCGCCAGAAGAACAAATACAAGCAGCAGGCCCTCGTGTCCGGCTGTTTTTCCGGGACTCAATATGCCCTTGCCCGAGAAATCATACGAATCGGAATATGAATAGATCAGAAGTATCGAAACAAGCGACATGAACGCTCCGGCGATCGAATAATACAGATATTTCATACCGGCCGAAACGGCTTCCTTCGTAAGCTCATGAATAACAAGAGGAAGCGAGATAAGAGTCATAAGCTCGTAGAACAGATACATGGTCAGGAGATTCGACGACATGTAGATTCCGTTCAGCACTCCGAAAACCATCAGATAAAAGCCGAAAAAGCGCTTTTTGTTCTCCTCATGCTCCATGTAGCCAAGAGCATATATACCAACGATCGTAAATACGCAGCTCATCAGCGTGCCGAAAAGTCTGGAGAGGTTATCCGCGCCTAGCTTCAGGCTTACATTCTCTGTAATTGACCACAGTGTAACGCTTCCGGACCCGAAATACAGAACGGCAAGAGTTATCGCAGTCGAAATGACAAGCGCAGAAACGACAAATACTCTTCTGTTCCGCTCCTCGTCAAGCTTCCTGATAAGAAACAGAAGCCCGCCCGCAGCCAAGGGAAAGATAACAGGTAATAGAATAAACAGTGAATTCATAAGTACCTCCAACCGGATCAGCCGAATATATCAAGTCCGTTCCGAATAACATTCATAATATGTACCGAAGAAAGGCCGAGAAGGAAATTCACGGCTGTAAGACCGGCAACCGCAGTATAATACTGGATCCTTGCGGCCCTTTGATTGATATCAACGTCGAAATACGGCTTCCCGTCGCTAACTGATCTGCGGTTTTCCGAATAAAGGACAACAACGATCCTCAGGAAATACACACAGTTCAGAAGTGTGCTCACTGCAAGCGTGATAAGCGTAAGAAGCATTTTCCCGCCCGATGTAATTCCGGCCTCCGCAAACCAGACCTTTGAGATAAAGCCTGCCAGCATCGGGAATCCTACCATTGAGAACGCTCCTACTGAAAAGCAAAGAGCCGAAAACCTGTATTTATGACCGAGTCCGTAAAGTTCATCATAGTGCTTCGTGTGTGAACCCTCGGTAAACTCAGCCGACGAGACGAACAGCAGTGCCTTGGTAAAGCCGTGGGCGAAAATGTGGAATATCGCGGCGGTAAAGCCCGCGTCAGTTCCGATACCGATACCCATATATATGTAGCCTATCTGGGCTACTGAGGAATACGCGATTATCTTCCGGACATTCTTCTCACGGATCGCAAGAAGCGATCCGACTATTATCGCCACAACGCCGAATGCGTAAAGAATGTTCAATACATGTGAGTCCCTTACGACTTCTATGCCGATTACCCTGTAATAAATCTTTATCAGCAGGAAAATATAGCCCTTCGAAACAAGCGAGCTGAGCAGCGAGCTCGAGCAGACATTGGAGATGCCGTATGCCTCCGGTATCCACGAATGGAAAGGCAGAAGTCCCGATTTGATCGCAAGTCCGACGGACATAAGTCCGATAATCACCGTAAGAGTCGTTTTGTAATCCTCATGAGAGGCAAGTTCCGCAACAGAGAGCTTGATGTTCGACATCAGCAGGTGTCCGGTGATCGTATAAAGAAGCGTAACACCGATCAGGAACAGTCCCGAACCGACCAGCGAAACGACCATATATCTCACAGCGGTTACAATCGACTTGCCGAGCTGCCTGATCATTATCAGACCGCATCCGGCTATCGTATTGATCTCAATGAAGACATAAGCGGTAAACAGGTCGTTTGTGTAGATCATCGCGAGCAGCGAAGCGACCATGAGGTTTACGAGGATGAAGAACAGGTTCTGCTTATCTTCCTCAACATCCTCAAGTATGGCGTTAATTCCGCCCATGACCGAGAAAAGTGCCACAAGCGATACGAATACAGCCATTATTGCTTCAAGCTCTCCTGCCCTAATCTCGTTGCCCCAGGGCGCAGGGAAATGTCCCATAAAGTATACGAAGCTCTCCTGCGCGGCATGAAGTCTGATGAGCAGAGTCAGTGAAAGCGCAAAGACAACACCGAGAACGCCTCTGGTAAGGTGCCTGGCTGTTTTGCCGTTGAGCACAAAGCACAATATGGCCCCGAACATGCAGAACATGATCGAAAAGAAGGGAAAATTTCTGATAAAGTCCATAAGCCTATAAATCCTGCTTTCTGACTCTCATAAGAATCTCATCAAGATCAAGAGTCCGGTATTCCTTGTACATTCTGATGGTCATTGAAAACATCAGAGCGGTAACCGAAACGGAAACAACAATGCCTGTAAGCACAAGGCCGCTGGGGATCGGGTTGACATAAGCCCCGGCATCGGTAACACCGTCGACGATGATCGGTGCCTTCAGTCCCTCGATATAGCCCTGCGTGGCCAGAAGCATATAAATGGCTGTATCCATTATGTTGAGACCGATTATCTTCTTGATCATATTATGATGCAGGAGCAGGTTTGAAAAACCTATGATAAACAGTATGACCGAAACTACATCGGTCAGATGTGTCATGATGATATCTATCATATCCTACCTCTTCTGACTAGAGCATAAAACGAATACATGGTGCAGGCAACGACCATACCGACACAGATGTTAAGTATCAGTATCAGACCGGAGCTGAGTATCTGTCCGGGAGTTCCGAGCGGAATATGCGACTCAAGATGATTGGCTCCTGTAAAGAACGAGTAGCTCTTTGCCAGACAATAGATCATCAGGGCTCCGAAGGTGATCCATTTGATCGATGTTGCGTTCAGGAAACGCTCGGTCCTTGCAAATCCGAATACATTAAGGTAAAGGATGAAGCCCGCTCCGATTATGGCTCCACCCGAGAAGCCTCCGCCGGGCGAGAGATGTCCGTTCAGCACAACATAGATACCGAAAAGAAATATCACGGGAATAAGCACGGTAGCGGCCACCTTGAGGATCGTATCGTGGCGGGGCTCATAGAAGCGATCCCTGTCGTCAAAATCCGATGTTCCGTCTTTTCTTCTGCGCTTCGAGCTTATTCTCAGCATAACGGTAACACAGATGGTCGCGACAAAGAGCACGTTTGATTCTCCGAAGGTATCGAAAGCCCTGTAATCGAGGATCATTCCTGCAACCACATTAACGGCTCCTGTCTCCTCGATGCCCTTTTCGATATACCTTGAAGCAA
>CAJOQS010000271.1 GCA_905236925.1 uncultured Lachnospiraceae bacterium
ATATAAGGGTAAATTCAATGCACTTCATCATTTCTTCGGTTATGAAGGAAGATGTGCGTTCCCTTCGAACTTCGACGCAGATTACTGCTATTCACTCGGCTACAATGCATTCCTTCTGATCCAGTACGGCTACAACGGATATCTTTCCAAGGTTTCAAATATCTCGAAGCCCGCTGACCAGTGGGTTGCAGGCGGAATGCCCATCACCAAGATGATGAACATCGAGAGAAGAAACGGTCAGGACAAGCCCGTTATCCGCAAGGCTCTTGTAGAGCTTGACGGAAAGCCTTTCAAGTACTTCGAGGAGCACAGAAAGGAGTGGAGCGAGAAGACCTGCTTCATTTATCCCGGTGCTATCCAGTACTTTGGACCTTCGGAGGTTTGCGATACAACCACCATGACGCTGGCGCTGGAGAAGGGCTGACTAGTTTTGGTTAATATTGAGAAAAGGGTTCTAATGAGCCCTTTTTTTGATGGTTGAAGTTCTCTTTATAATTTCTATGGGGTGTGGTAGAATAAATGTATGTGTGGATATTGACAGAGGAGGTTTTTTGTTATGACAGCAATGGATGTTTATGAATTATGGTTAAAGAATATTGACAGCTCTGATCCTTTGTGGAAGGAGCTTGAAGCGATCCGCGGCAATGAGGCTGAGATCACGGATCGATTTTACAGGGAGATCGAATTCGGTACTGCGGGACTGCGTGGGATATGCGGTGCAGGCACGAACAGGATGAACGAGCTGACGGTCGGACGGGCAACACAGGGAATCGCAAATTATATATTAAAATCAGGTGAGGATATCGGCAGAGGCGTAGCTATAGCCTACGACTGCAGACATTTTTCCAAGGAGTTTTCGGAGCTTGCGGCAGAGATTCTGGCCGGGAACGGCATCAAAGCGTATATTTTCCCTTCGCTGCGTCCCACACCCGAGCTTTCCTATGCGATCAGAAAGCTGAATGCGGTATCCGGCATCAATATGACTGCCAGCCATAATCCGAAGGAATACAACGGCTACAAGGTTTACTGGTCCGACGGAGCGCAGATATCGGGCGAAGTTTCGGACGGTATGCTTAAGGAGATACAGGCGCTCGGCATGTTTGACACCTTTAAGCGCATATCGATGGAAGAAGCGGTGAAGAAGGGTCTGATCGTCATGCTTGGCGAGGAAATGGACAGGGATTATCTTGATTATGTGCGCGGGCTTGCTTTACGGAGCGACAGCGAACTTGATCTTGAGGTTCCCGTTGTATATACTCCTCTGAACGGAGCAGGCAGCATCCCTATGATGAAGGCTGCCGCAGACCGCGGATTCAGGAATTTCACCATCGTTCCGGAACAGAAGGATCCCGATCCCGATTTCAAATCTGTTCCCTTCCCGAATCCCGAGAATTCGCAGGCCTTTGAGGCAGCGGAGAAGCTCGGCAGGGAAAAGGGCGCGGAGGTCCTGATCGCGACCGATCCCGATTCCGACAGAATGGCTATCGAGGTTGCGGACGGAAAGGGCGGCTTTAAGCCCTTAAACGGTAACCAGACAGGCGGTCTGATCATCGCATACATGGCCGAGAGCCTTAAGGCATCGGGCAAGCTTCCCGCCAAGAGTGCCATGATCACATCGATAGTTACCGGTGATTTCGGACGCGCTATCTGCCGCGACTACGGCATCAAGGTTTACAACACGCTTACCGGCTTCAAGAATATCTGCGGTAAAATGCCCCAGATGGAAGCCGAGGGCTATACATATTTCTTCGGCTACGAGGAAAGCATAGGCTGTGCTCCCGGCGAGAAGGTCCGCGATAAGGACGGCATCGCTGCGGGTATGATCATCACTGAGATGGCTGCATATTATCGCAAGAAGGGCATGTCACTGCTTGATGCGCTCGAGGCGTTATACAAAAAGTACGGTTTCTTCGGAGAAGAGCAGGTATCGATCGTCCTGAAGGGCAAGGAGGGCCAGGAGCGTATCGGCCGCATTATGGACAGGTTCAGAGCGGATGGTCTTGACAGCTTCGGAGAATTCAGGGTTGGCGAGAAGGCCGATTTCATCAACGGTTATGAAGATATCCCCGCTCAGAATGCCATTATTTTCAGAATGAATGACGGAGCGCAGACATGGTTCGCCTTAAGACCGTCGGGCACAGAGCCCAAGATCAAGTTCTACTACTATACCGTCAGTGATTCGGCATCGGAATCCGCGCGCAGGATCTCCGCACTGAAGGCATCGGTGCAGGCTCTTATCGACAGTGTGGAATAA
>CAJOQS010000272.1 GCA_905236925.1 uncultured Lachnospiraceae bacterium
CGGCAGGGTTTATTCTTCGATCGCTTACTGTGTAATTCATGTTCCGCTCGAGTGGTCGGATGAGGATACGGACAACCGCAATATCGTTGTTTCCAGCCCGTCGCAGACCGCAAAGACCTATGGACTTATGACAGCGCAGAACGGTGAAGATGCGAACAACGTCATGAATACGCGAACGCTGCAGCTATATACGCAGAATTCGCATGATTATCCGAACAGCTACACATTCCTGCGTAAGATCAGATATGTAAACTACGAGTATAAGGATGCAGCGGCAAGCGCAAGATATACCGAAACCTATGTACCAAGCAATGTCGCGCCCGAAGATCTGAAGGAACCGGTCGCTGCCGTTTCCTGGGAGTCAAGCAACACCTCGGTTGTCACCGTTGATTCCGTAACGGGTCTGGTAACCGCAGTCAACGCGGGCTTTGCGAGAGTCACTGTTTCAACAACGACCTATAACGAGAGCACAAAGCAGAAGGATTCGCTCTCCTTTAACGTAGTAGTAGTACCCGAAGCATATGTTGTCGGGGATTCCGCCAATTTTGTCAACAAATTTACACCGGCTTCGTCCGCGCTCAGCAGCGATCAGATAGTTATCCAGTCCAACGCCCACTTTGCCGAGGATCTCACCTGGAAGCTGTACCGCAGCGACACTATTGACAACGATGTTACGAGGGACTACAGCGCGAGCATAGATATCAGTTCGTCTACGGGACGTGTTGTGCTGAGCAATCTTCCTGCAGGTGTTTATTATCTTGCCGCGATCCCGGTTAAGGATACGATCGCCAGTGCGAAGCTCCCGACCTATGATTTTCATGGAGCAAAGATCCAATATCTGGGCATCACTCTGATAGTTCCGATCAAGTTCCCGATCGACGAGATTGTTCTGAACTACTACAATGCGAATGTTTTTGATTCCTATGATCTGCTCGGTAATTCGAACCTTCTGAAGGGCTCCTTCAGTTTTACATCGAGCGATACCAATATCTGTACGGTGGGAACCACCGACGGTGTGGTTGAAGCCAAGTCGCCCGGTATAGGAAGCGTACGCATCACGGCTTCAAATCAGAACGCACTCAGACAGCTCTTCGCCGACAACGACGCTTATCTTGCCGCAGCGGGAGCAAGCGCCTTCCTTCCTTCGACCGGAAGCGCGATAAGCGGATATCCGATCACAGTCAAGGTTGTCGAAGGTATAGCGATAAGCAGCACATCGGAGATCCTTCCGGTGGGCGCGAACCTGCAGCTAAACCTGACGTCACCCAACCCCTATGAGGGTGATATAATCTGGAAGTCCAGTGATACCAGCGTTGCCACGGTTGACGAGACAGGTCTTGTTACAGCCGTGAAGCCCGGCGAAACTTATGTCACGGTCATCATAAAGGTCAAAGGCGTTAAGAAACAGGCAAAATGTAAGATAAAGGTTATCTCCGCGGTATCGGCGATCACGCTGAAGTCCAAGCAGGACTATGTCCTTGTCGGAGACAACCTGACTATATCCGCCGAGATATCTCCCAAGATGAACGGCGCGGAGCTTGTGTGGGCGGTTTCCGACACATCGCTTGCATCGATCGCGGATACGTCGCCGCTGTCGATGACCATCACCGGTGTCAAGGAAGGAACAGTGGTCGTTACCGCTGTCAACAAGGACAATACGATAGTCGCCACCAAGATAATAAAGGTTATCCAGGAGATCAAAAAGATCACTCTTTCGGATACGGAGGTGACTCTTTCACTCGGAGTCGGCTTCTATCAGCTCTACGCATACTGTGACCCGGCACTTCCGGAATCACAGGGCCTTTCATGGTCTTCTTCGAATAAGAAGGTCGTTACCGTTGACCAGAACGGTAAGGTCACTCTGGTAAAGCCCGGCTCGGCAGTTATTACCGTAATTACCGAGAACGGTCTTATGGCTCAATGTAATTTCACGGTACTTCAGGGTATCACGGGCATAACATTCGACGATCAGGAAGTTACGATGTATGTGGGCGAGAAGCACAGGCTCACTTACGTTGTCAAGCCGTCGAATGCCAGCAACATGGTACTTAACTGGACCACTCTTGACAACAAGATAGCTACAGTCGATTCATCGGGATATGTAACCGCAAAGAATGTCGGAACGACCGTTGTTATCGTCAAGGCTACGGACGGATCGGGCGTTGAGGCCATGGTCAAGATCACGGTTCTGCAGAATGCCACCGCGATCAAGGTCGATGTAACCGATCTGACACTGAACGTTGGCGATTCCTACCAGCTTGAAGTTACTCTGACACCCAACACATCTTCGAGCACGGTATCCTACGAGAGCAGCAATACCAAGGTTGCGACGGTAGGCAAGAAGGGAAAGGTCACCGGCAAGGCAAAGGGTAACTGCGTTATCCTTGTAAAGACTTCTAACGGACTGACCGCCTATGTCAATGTTACCGTCAATCAGCAGGTAACCGGCATCACGCTCGGAAGCAGCGAGATAACGATTTATGTCGGTGAAGAAGTTACGATAGAAGCGACGCTTACGCCCAAGAATGTTTCGGATGCCGAGATAATATGGGCGACAGCGAACAACAATGTCGCGACAGTTGATAAAAACGGTGTTGTAAAGGGAGTCGGAAGCGGAAGCGTTATAATCACCGCAACCCCTGCAGACGATTCCGAAGGCAATTACATGGCCTACTGTCTGGTAACGGTCGTTGAACTCGTTACAGAAGTTATCATACAGGAGGAAGCTGAAGTGGCGGTGGGCAAGAAGCTTAAGCTCGAAGCCACTGTTCAGGGCGAGACCGCAACGAACAAGAACGTTACATGGAAATCGTCAAATACCAAGATAGCCACTGTTAACGAGAAGGGCGTTGTCAAGGGCAAGAAGGTCGGAAAGTGTATCATCACCGTTACAGCTACCGACGGAAGCGGAGAATACGCCGAATGTGAGCTTACGGTATTCATCGGCACAGAAAGCATCGAGATCGATCCCTCAATGAGCTATATTGAACTCGTAGTCGGCGAGCAGCGTACCATCCTGTACGATAAGAATCCCAACAACGCGACCTATGAGCCGCTGTGGGAATCGAGCGATCCGTCTATAGCAATAGTCAATAAATCCGGTGTTGTAACGGGTCTGAAGGCAGGAACAACAACTGTCATCGCCCGTGCGAAGGATGACCCGAGCATTACGGGAACGGTGGTCGTAAAGGTCATCAACCCGATCAATGCGTCGAGCATTACATTTGACCAGTATGAGCTTGTAATGATCCCCGGCGAGAGCCACAACGTTGTAGCTTCGTTCTCACCGGGAAATATCACTGAACCCTATACATGGACCAGTGATAATCCGACGATCGCGACAGTTGACTCGAACGGAAGGATAATCGCGAACAGGGTAGGTACGGCGAGTGTCACGCTGATGACGAAGAACTCGGGTAAGAAACAGACGGTTGTTGTCTATGTAGTCGGACTGAGTCACACCAATGTCACGCTTCATCAGTACGAGCAGCTGAAGATTGGCCTCCAGGTTGAAGGACAATCCTCTTCGAACTTCTCGATCAGATGGGATACCGAAAACCAGAACATCGCAGAGATGGACAGAAACGGAAATCTTACGGCGAAGGCGACCGGAACGACCAGGGTTTATGTTGTGGTCAACGGACGTGCTCTGTACTGTACGGTTAAGGTCATCAAAAACAGATAGACCATAAGAAAATGAAATAAAGCGGTTCTTCTGCCTGTATCGCAACAGACGGAAGAACCGTTTTTTTGCGGAGACTTTTTGCTGCGAGACGGTGAAAATATTGTGATAAACATTGAAAAATATTTAGATGCTAGTATAATAAAATAGCTGGATTGTGAGGCCTGCGGAATTTGAACGGACGGACGGAACCGCGACGCATGAAATGTATTATTGCGGATGACAGGCCGCATACGCCGATAGAGCAGACAACTACTCTTGCAGCGTGTACAGCAAGGAATCAGATGCGGGTAAACCCGCATCTAAAGAGGAGGAACGACAATGCCCTGGTGCCCTAAATGTAAAACAGAATATCAGGAAGGAATCGAGGTTTGCGCAGACTGCGGAACGCCTCTTGTGGATGAACTGCCCGACGAGGAAGAGATGCGGGTCGTTGCTTTTATCAGCGAAGAGGCGCTTGCGAACAAGCTGGTCGACTATCTCGGATATTCGGATATCAAGGCCGAATGCCATTACGATGAGTGCGAGGAAAGCTACGCGATTTTAGTCGGCATCTCGAAGTTTTCTGAAGCGAAGACGGCTTTCAGAGCCTTCTACAGTGTTGAGTCGAAGAACATGCTTCAGACCGATATAGAAAGACATTTGCGTGATGCAGGCGTCAACGGAGAACTCGGAGTTGACGAGGAGCTTCTCGAGGAGATCCCCGAGGAGGAGATGAGCCGCGGCGAAAAGGAAGCTATAGCAAAGGCCGTCATGGCCGAACAGGTTTATAAGTCATCGGAGGTCTATGTCAAGAAGGCCGATGTCAGCAAGGATATGTTCTCGACTGCGATAACCTTCCTTGCCTTTGCGGTATTGCTGCTTGTTTTCCTTGTGCTTAACGCTCTTGAGATCATAACGATGTTCAATAATCTGCCCTCGCTGCTTATGATCGGCGCGATGGCCGTAGGCTGCTCGCTGGTCGGCATCAACGCGATCAAGCGCTCACGCAGGGCTGAGATCGATTCGGTCGAGGAGGACAAGATAACCTCATCGGTCGAGGAATGGCTGCGCAGCAACATTACCGATGACTTTTTTGCCGATCTTAATGCGGAGGAACTCGGCGAGGAGATATTATATCTGCGCCGTACCGAGAAGATCCGCACGAAGCTTGCGGAGGCCTATCCCGATCTTGACGAGAATTTTGCGGACAGTCTGATTGAGGACTTTTATAACGAGTATTTTGAGAACGCAGAGACAGAGGCTTCCGATACAGAAGCACCGGAAGAAACCGAAGAATGATCTCTGCAAGAACATAAGTGAAGGGGATGTTTTTTTTTGGAGAAGAATTTTGTTATTTTGGGGGATATCTGTTACGCAAAGGAATTCGGAAAGCTTGAATGCAGCGGCGGATCATATCTGGTCTGCGAGAACGGGAAGGTCAAGGGTGTTTTCAAGGAGCTTCCCGGGCAGTACCGTTCGCTGAAGCTGTACGACTATTCAGGAAAACTTGTCTGCCCCGGAATGTCAGATATCCATCTGCATGCGCCCCAGTACGCATACAGGGGACTCGGCATGGATCTGGAACTGCTGGACTGGCTGGATACGATCACATTTCCACAGGAAAGCAAGTATGCCGACGCGGAATACGCTAAAAAGGCATATGACGTTTTTGTTGAGGATCTGAAGCACAGCGCCACATCACGCGCGGTCGTTTTCGCAACGATTCACAAGGAGGCCACGGAGTACCTCATGGAGGCCTTTGACCGTGAGGGCATGGCGGGCTATATAGGCAAGGTCAATATGGACCGCAACAGCCCGGTTTTTTACTGCGAAACGACTGAGGGTTCGGCAAAAACCACTTTGGAATGGCTTGATGATGTGACCGGGCGTTACGAGAACGTCCATCCCATTATTACACCGAGGTTCGTTCCCTCGTGTACGGATGACCTTATGAAGGAGCTCGGAAGAATAGCCTCGGAGAGGGCGCTTCCTGTTCAGTCGCATCTGTCCGAGAATCTCAGCGAGATCGACTGGGTACATGAGCTCGCACCCGATTCGAAGGGCTACGCCGACGCTTACGACCGCTTCGGACTGTTCGGATCATCGGGCAAGACCGTTATGGCGCATTGCATACACATGAGAGAGGACGAGATCGAGCTCATGAAGAAGCGCGGCGTTTTCGTCGCGCACTCACCGCAGTCCAACGAGAATCTCCGCTCGGGCATAGCACCGATGAGAAAACTGTTGGACCACGGCGTTAAATGCGGCCTTGCAAGCGATGTCGCCGGAGGCTCGACCATCAACATGTTCAAGGCTATCACCGACTGCATCCAGGTTTCCAAGCTTCGCTGGAGGCTCGTCGACGATACCGAGAGGGCTCTTACCTTCCCGGAGGCGTTTTATCTTGCCACCGTGGGAGGCGGCGAGTTCTTCGGAAAGGTCGGAAGCTTTGAAGAAGGCTACGAGTTTGACGCTCTCGTTATAGATGATTCTTCCGCAAGAACGATACTGGAGCTCGATATCCAGCAGAGGCTTGAGAGGATCATGTACCTGGGACACGCAGGCTCGATAATCTCGAAATGGGTCGCAGGCAGAAAGCTTTTCTGACGAGGTCTCATGAAAGGAATCAGCAGAATGAGGAAACTGGCTTTATCCGACGAGATACTCAGTTCGATAGAGAAACCGGAGCGTTATATCGGCCACGAGGTCAACGCGATCGTCAAGGACGAGAATGAGGTCGATGTGCGCTTCTGCATGTGCTTCCCGGATGTATATGAAGTGGGAATGTCGCATCTGGGCATTCAGATACTGTACGACATGTTCAACCAGAGGGAGGATACCTGGTGTGAGCGTGTCTATTCGCCGTGGCCGGATCTTGACAGGATCATGAGGGAGAGGAATATCCCTCTGTTTGCACTGGAAAGCCAGCAGCCGATAAAAAACTTTGATTTTCTGGGGATCACGCTCCAGTATGAAATGTGTTATACGAATGTGCTGCAGGTCCTTGAGCTTTCGCATATTCCGATATTTGCTTCCGAGAGAACGGATGAAGACCCGATAGTCATCGGAGGCGGACCCTGCACCTACAATCCCGAGCCGATAGCCGATTTCTTCGACATAATCTATATTGGCGAGGGTGAGACCGTATATTACGACATGCTTGACCTGTACAAGCAGATGAGGGCTAAGAAGGCCTCAAGGCACGATATCCTTCTGGCGCTTTCGCATATTGAAGGACTGTATATGCCGGCCTTCTATGATGTGACCTATAATGAGGACGGGACCATTGCTTCCTTTACCGGCAGGGAAGGCGTACCGGAAAAGATCAAAAGGCAGGTTGTCGGCAATCTTTCCGAAACCTTCTATCCGAGAAAGCCGATAGTACCTTATCTGAAGGCGGTTCAGGACCGTGCGGTCCTTGAGATACAGCGCGGCTGTATAAGAGGCTGCCGCTTCTGTCAGGCCGGAATGATATACAGGCCTATAAGGGCACGATCCCTTGAGGTCTTAAAGCAGAATACCATCGATATAATCAAAAACACGGGCTACGAAGAGATCACGCTGAGTTCGCTCAGCTCCAGTGACTACCCGTATCTTGGCGAGCTGCTCGATTATCTTATCACCGAAATGGGAGAAAAGAAGGTTAACATCTCGCTTCCCTCCCTGCGCATAGACGCGTTCGCGATAGATGTAATGAGCAGGGTTCAGGATGTGAAGAAGTCATCGGTCACCTTTGCTCCCGAGGCAGGAACCCAGAGGCTGCGTGATGTTATCAACAAAGGCCTTACCGAGGAGCAGATAATGAAGGGCGCCACCGATGCCTTCAGGGCAGGCTGGGACAAGGTCAAGCTGTATTTCATGCTCGGACAGCCCACTGAAACCGATGACGATGTTAGAGGGATCCCTGTTCTTGCCAACGAAATGGCCAAGACCTTCTACGCTGAGATACCCAAGGAAAACCGCAGGGGCAAGTGTCAGATCACCATCAGCACATCATACTTTGTGCCGAAGCCCTTTACTCCTTTCCAGTGGGCGGCGCAGATATCTCCGGATGAATATCTCCGCCGTAAATCGGTGCTCATGGAGACTCTGAAGCAGCAGCTGAACTTCAAGAGCATCAAGTACAACTGGCACGACAGCAACACCTCGATCATAGAGGGCCTTCTCGCAAGAGGTGACAGAAGGGTCGGCAGGGTCATCTACGAGGTATATAAGGCAGGCGGGATATTTGATGCCTGGACAGACTGGTTTGATGAGAACAGGTGGCAGGAAGCCATCGCCAAGAGCGGTATAGACATGGATTTCTACACCTTGAGGGAGCGTGATGCCGACGAGATCCTTCCCTGGGACTATATCGATACCGGAATATCCAAAAAGTTCCTTGCAAGGGAATACGACAAGGCAAAGAAGGGTATAGTTACACCGAACTGCAGACAGGCCTGCGGCGGCTGCGGATGCACCGAATTCAATGTCGGAGTCTGCATCGAGCCGAAAACCAGAAGCGCGCAGGAACTGAGTTATTGAGCGACAGATCACATACCGGAGATTTAAAATGACGTTTCGGATAAGATTTGCCAAATATGGCGTAGTTAAATTCATAGGACATCTGGACGTGATGCGGTACTTTCAGAAGGTCATCAGGCGTTCGGAGCTGCCGGTCAGGTATTCGGCAGGCTTCAATCCTCATCAGATCATGAGCTTTGCCCAGCCGCTGGGAGTGGGGATCACCAGTGACGGCGAATATATGGAGATAGAGTTCGAAGACGCGGCTTTGCTCGCCGAGGCAGGGATCGTA
>CAJOQS010000273.1 GCA_905236925.1 uncultured Lachnospiraceae bacterium
CCGAACGGAACAACTGTATCCCTCCGGAATAGGTCTGGCTTCCGGCCGCTATACTCCTGATGGTTAATCTGTTCAACTCCTGCATAGGTCAGACTGCCTTTCCTCTGAAAAGGTCGCCGGGGCGTACCTTACTGTCAACCGTAACATGTATTGTCTGCGATGCGTGAGGGCAGCTGTCCATATGGTTCCCCTCGTCATCGGTTATATCAAGGACTCTGGTGGTCTCGTTCACGATCCTGCCGGGCGCAAGGATCTCAAGAGTGTCGCCCACGCAGAATTTGTTCTTCTGTTCCATTACGCAGACGCAGTTTCCGTTGCTGTCACTGCCGGTTTCAGCGACAGTTCCGTAATATACAAAGTCCTTCACGTAAGTGCTGTTCTCGTAGACCATCGAATCGGAACCGGGCTTGCCGAAGTAAAAGCCCGTGGTGAACCTGCGGTTCGTGCACTTTGTGATCTCGTCGAAATAAACGGGTATGTTCCTGCGGTACTCCTCGGGGTCTTCAAAGAAGGTGTCGATCGCGTTCCTGTATGCCCTTGTGACTGTAGCAACATACAGAGCCGTTTTCATACGTCCCTCGACCTTCAGAGAATCGATGCCGGCCTCGACTATCTCGGGGATGTGATCGACCATGCACAGATCCCTTGAATTGAAGATAAAGGTTCCTCTCTCGTTCTCCTCGACCGGCATGTACTCTCCCGGTCTTGTCTCCTCGGTCAGATAATACCGCCACCGGCAGGGATGGGTGCATTCACCGAGATTGGCATCCCTTCCCGCAAGATAATTGCTCAGAAGGCACCTTCCCGAATAGGAAATGCACATCGCGCCGTGGATGAAGCTCTCTATTTCGATGGAATCGCCTATTTTTTCACGGATCTGCCGTATCTCGGCAAGTGAAAGCTCCCTTGCCGTCACTACACGTGTGGCTCCGAGATCGCGCCAGAAAAGAAAATCAAGATAATTGACGTTGTTGGCCTGTGTGCTTATATGGCGCTCAATTCCCGGCGCAAACCTGCCGGCGAGATTGAATACTCCGGGATCGGAAATGATAAGTCCGTCCGGCTTCATCTCCTCAAGCTCCTGAAGATACGCGGAGATGCCCTCGACATCATCATTATGGGCGGTGATATTTACTGTAACGTATACCTTCCTGCCGCGTTCATGCGCGAAGGCTATACCCTTTTCCATGTCCTTTTTCGGGAAATTCCTGGCTTTAGCCCGGAGGCCGTACATGTCGCCGCCGATATAAACAGCGTCGGCTCCGAAATTCACAGCCGTTTTTAAGACATCAAGACTGCCCGCAGGCATAAGAAGTTCAGGTTTGTTCATATGATCTCCCACGCTTTTCAGATCAAGCGTTCTTGCAGCTGACTGCCAATCCGTCTCCGATCGGCAGTATCACGGTGTTAATACGTTCGTCATGGGTGATTATGCTGAGATATTCCCGCATCCTGGCATGGATCGTCCTGTCGCGCCTTTCGACAGCAAACCGGGATTCCGCGATGCTCCCTTCAAGCAGGACATTGTCCGTCAAAAGCAGACCTCCAGGATTAAGGACACTCAGAATGTCCTCGAGCCAGGCGGAATACTGGCCCTTTGCGGCGTCGAGGAACACAAGGTCAAAGTGTGCTCCGTCATGCACGAGTCCTGCGAGTACCTCGCCCGCTTCGCCCTCGATCAGTCTGATGCGCTCGTGGCCGCTAAGGTTCTCCCTTGCATGGACAAGACGCATCTCCACCTTCTCGATCGTGGTGATCAGGCAGTCCTCCGGCGCATATTCATGCATATATAACGTCGAGAAGCCGACCGCGGCACCGATCTCCAGTATCGCCTTCGGCTTTTCTTTGGTCAGGATAAAACGAAGAAACTGCTGGGTATCGCGCCTGATGATAGGAACTCCGTTCCGGAGTGCCCAGTCCTCAAGCTTCATCAACCCGACAGGTTCTTCCTTTTCGAGGGATCCGATATAATCCCGTATATGTTCGTTTATGATCATGGCGTAGATTCTACATCCTCGACCGTCGTTTCGGCGTCGATCGACTTTGAATAGTCGGTTATTATCGCAAGTATCTCGTCGTAGGTCATCGATGTGTTCAGAACGAAGGTGCCGGGCATTATCTCGTATTGCCCTTTCTTGTCGCCTGCCTGCTGTATCTTGATCTTGGCGTAGAACGAGTATTTACTCGTAATAAGCTTCGCATCCTCAAGCTTGCTGGCAACGTTCATCGTGCTTTCGCCCTTCAGGATGGTTATCTTGACATCCCTTCCCGGTGCAGCTTCCATGCTGACATTGCCGAAAAGCTGGTACGCAAAATCGTAGCTGTATCCTGACGCTTTCTTGATACCGTAAACAACCACTGCGTAGAAGATTACGGCTATACCGACAGTCAGTATTCCGACCGCGATATTGAGCAGAAGCCTTACTGCCTTTGATGACCCCTGCCTTGACTTAGTCTTAGACATAACCTGATTCCATTGACCTTTCAAAAAACATGATACACAGTTCCGTTATACTTCCATGATGACAGGAAGGATCACGGGACTTCTGCGCATTCTCTTCCACAGATAATCGGTAAGTTCATCCCTTACCTTTGCTTTTATCTTGCTGTAATCGGTGATGTTCCTGCAATAGCAGTCGTTTAATGTGTTGTTAACTATCTCGGTAAGCTCCTCGATGAGCTCCTCCGACTCACGCATGTAAACAAAGCCGCGGGAAATGATATCGGGACCGGACACTACCTCGCCGGAACCCTGCTCGATGGCCATAACGACCATGATAAGGCCGTTCTCGGAAAGCATCTGGCGGTCGCGAAGCACAACATTGCCTACATCGCCGACACCGAGTCCGTCTAC
>CAJOQS010000274.1 GCA_905236925.1 uncultured Lachnospiraceae bacterium
CATAATCCGAGTCAAATCCGTATTTGCTGTTTACCACATCATCTATCGAAAGAAGGAAAACCCTGTCCTTTGTATCATTTCCGGCAGGTGCCATGGAATCGGAACGTTCGCCGTTCTTCAGCACGGCTTCCTTTATAACCTTCTTCTCCGCGGCGTTGAACGCTGCATTATAGAATTCCTTGTTCAGCCAGGCGCGAATGGTTGAGTGCTCCCAGTCGACGCCTTCACCGCAGGTCTCATTGTAGGGCTTGCTGTCAAGCGCATAGTAGCTGAGGAGGAATACCTCGCTGTCAGATTTGGAGAGAACGGTCCACTTAATAGGCTCCCCTCCGTTCGAGGTATCGTTATCCTGCTCGTAGGAACCGAATGTAACAGTATCTCCGGCCTTAAGGCTGCCAAAATCGGGCAGTGCGCCGCTATCGGTCTTCTCGGTTTTTCCCTCAAGGCTCAGCGAAGCAACCTGACTGTAAGCTCTCCAGACAGTCTTACTCTTTTTCTTGGTATATGCCCTGACCTTAAAGGAATACTTTCCCTTCTTCAGCCCCGTTACTATGTACTCCCGCTCGGCGGTTCCGTCCTTCTTCAGGGTCTTGACGCTCTTGTACTTGCCAGATCCGGGCGCCTTCATCATTATCTTGTAGCCCTTGGCTCCGGCAGTCTCATAAATGGTTATCTTTACCGAGGTTCCGTCCTCTTGAGGGAACACGGTGATAACCGGCTTGTCGGGCTTTGAAGAAGTCTTGGTCTTCTCGGTTTTGGATTCTTCAGCCTTGACATCAGTCTCATCGAAGAAATGAACGGTGTAGCTGACATTCAGGCCGCTTCCCTTGATGGCTACTTTGAATTCATCTCCATCTCTGTACGAATAGATATTGTCAGGCCTGAAGAAAATGCATCCCTGCTGTCCTACCGCGCTGTTTTCAATAATAAAATCGCTGCTTCCCTCAGAGAATTTCCATGTCTTATTATCTGAGGTTCTGGTAAGTGTAACGGTCGTATCATCGGAAACCTCGCATCCCATCGAGATGCTCCATGGATTGTCATTCCCGAACAACGATATCGGCATATTCTGAGCAGGCCATGCAACACCATAATAGTCAGAGGTCTCGGCGGCCTGATCGCCAAAGTACAAAGCGCAGTTAAACTGGCTTCCTTTTCCGCCATATCCCCATACGATACCCAGTCCGGCAGTCTCCATTGAAGGATTCAGAAGTATCCTTCTCGGTCTGAGAACGAGGCTGCCTTTATTGGTGCCGCTGATATAAAAATTAAAGATTTCTGACAATTCCACACCCGAACCATACAATGAGGCGCCGCCCGTTTTCCAGATACGGATACTGTTTAAAGAACCCAGACATCCCTGGTCATAAAGCTCCTGACCCATCCCGGAAGGACGTGCGGGTGTTTCATATGAATAGCCGTGGAGAAAATTGACAATACTGGACGCCTGCGCCAGTAAGTTATAGTCTTCGTTAAACTTCACATTGTCGGGAATACCGGCGATAAACCTCATCGCGTTGACCCATTTCAGACCTTCCTCCAGAGTCTTAGCCGACAGAGTTCCTGCCGAATACGGAGCCGAAAGCCCGGGGTCGGTCTCATAACTGCTCACAGCAGTGTCGAGCCCCTTGAGGCGTTTCGCTATCTCCTGCTGCGAAGGGGTCTTTACATTGATTCCCACAGCCTTTTCACCGGCCGCACGGGCAGGAGTGATCCGCCCTGTACTTCCGAAGCCCGAAAGCACAAGAACGGCAGCCATAAAGAAATTTACAACAATGAAACGTTTTTTCATGAGTCAATCATCCTTTCATGTTGTATTCTGAAAACACCATCATTTTACCAAAAAAGCAGTTAAGAACAACAAACCGCAGGTTGATGGAAATCTGCCTGTCTTACCTTACAAGGATATAATTATCCATCAGATCAATCTTCTCAAGCTCGCCTTCGACCTCAGTGCTGATCCCCATGATGTCCGTGAATACCAGCTTCCCGTCCCTCAAGGCTACGGTGGCAGCATTTTTCACGATCAGTTCTCTGTCAGCCTCTGCAGCCTTTTCCTGCCTGCTCCCGGTCTTGATCCTGTAAACATTTGAAAGACACATATCGTAATCTCCTCATTAGATGCGGCTCTGCCGCATCTGTTTCCTTTCATCACACCTCACTGGAACTGTACTCTCCATACTCGCAGCCAATGTGCGTCGCTTCTATCTCATCTATCAGTTTCAGGCCTTCGCCGGTTCTTTCCCAAAGCCTTATCACGCCGACTCCGTTGCCGCCGTTCCAGAGGCGGTTATGGAGCTTTGCTCCGTCAGGTGATTCGTAATTGACCAGAAGCATATCCTTTTTCAGACACCTTACTTCGGTTTCCATGACCGAGTTAATATTTTCCTGACGTACTATCCAGAAGACCTTCTCGTCCGTTTCCTCAAACGAAAACTCTGTCCTGACCTTCATCCACGGATGCGAGAAGTTGTAATCATACTCCTTCCCTTCGTACCAGAATACTCCGAGAAGCCTGCGCTCAAGAGGAACAAAATAGATCTTGGGTCTTCCGCCTCCGATATCAAACACGCTGTTTTCAAGCTTCTTTCCGGTAAGCCTGCTGGTCAGGCAGTTTGATGAGAGCCAAACCCAGGGACTCGTGAAATCGCGTCCCCAGTTCTTGTCCGCGTAGCCGTAGCTCTTTTCGGGAGAGACGTTGTACTTCCGTCCGTTGAAGATTACCTGCCCCGAATAGGCGCTCTTCATTCCTTCCGCATGCCAGTACATCGCGAACGCTTCCGCGTCACGAAAAGGCTTGCTCGCGCCGTATCCGACATTAAACGCCACCTGCTTGTCGATGATCAGATCCCAGCTGATATCGCCGTGATCGCACATCCACTCCGGATGGGCCTTTGCCTCCTCTTCCGATATGGAAATGCTGCCCTTCAGAACGGATTCTCCCGCCAGACAATTATCCGCATGGACAAGATAAGGCGCCTCGGCGCGCAGTATGACATCCTTCCATGCAAAGAACCTGTGCAGCTGGCAATGGTCCTCTCCCCAGGTTCCTGCCTTCACCATCAGATAAGAAGGCTTCTTCCCGGCATCGATACTAGCCTGAAGTTGTCCGAATACAGGCTCGTCCTCCGCCAGCTCCGGATTGCAGAGGAAAAACTCGATAAAGAAAGGCTTGTCCTCGCCGGTCTCGGCATCCTGGGCGGTAAAGCTGTGCCACCACCAGTCGTAGCCGCACTTCGCCAGCGGACCGCGCAGCATGCACGCATTTCTGGTAATATCATGAACGTTGAACGGCCCTTCCAGGCGCTTTTCTATCTTCTGTTCCAGCTTGTGCCTAAGCATTTACTTGATCTCCCACATATTATGATCTGCCGGCAGAACCGGGCGCTGCGATCACAGATATTTCAGCAGCTCGTCCCTGACTCCGTCCAGCCATTTCCCTTCAAGTCCGAAGTTCATCTCCCTGAAGGACCACGCAGCTCTTGCAATACCGTACTTTACAAGGGCAGAGTTCATATCCCTGTACCAGCTCAGCAGCTCCCCGGGCTCGGCAAGGTCGATGACTCCGTACTCGCCGCAATAGAGAGGTACGTTGTTCTTCTCCGCAATATCCACGGCAGTCACGATGATCTTTTCAAAATACTCCGAGTCAAGGAGCTTCTCATCGGCTCCATGCGCGAACTCGCCTGCAAAATCCCCTCCGAAGAGCTCCTGCGACCTCTCGCGGTAGATGCGGTAGGTGTCGGGATACCTGAAACGGTATTCCTTCGGATCACGGGGCATCGTCTTAACCCAGTGGGCACCCTGATGGGTGAAAACAAGCGGACTGTAGCAATGGAACGTGAAAACGGTATTCTCATCGACCGGAACGTCAAGCAGCGTCAGTCCGTATATGCTGTCGTTGAAGATGCCTCCGACAACGATCCTTATATCCCTGTCCTTCTCCCTGATCGCTTTGATCGTTCTGGTCGCGATCCTGTTCCATGGATCGGTAAATTCCTTCGATGTAACCTCGTTCAGAAGCTCGAAGCAGACAAAATCGCGGTTCTTTCCGTACCTTTCGGTAAGCTCAAGCCACAGATCCACGAAGATATCCTGCAGCTCCTTCCTGTAGAAGAACTGACAGTTGTTCTCATCGTCAAATACATATCCGTGCGCCTTGTGAAGATCAAGGATCATGTTGAGGCCGTACTTCCAGCACCATTCCATGCAGCGGTCGAGATACGCAAGCCCGTCCTCCTTCATGGCTCCGTTCTCTTCCTGGATGACCTCCGCGTCAAAGGGAACCCGGACATGGTCAAGGCCCCACGACCTGATCGTTTCAAAATCCTTCTCGGTGATGAAGGTATCATAATGCTCTTTTGTATAGTTCTGTCCGCACTGGGAAAGCCATCCGCCAAGGTTGACGCCCTTCTCGTAGCCCTCGAATTTCCTCATGATCCTGTACCTTTCCTGTTAACAAACGCCTTAAGATGTCATTGAACACAGCTCCATTGCATAATATTATTACTTTTCGAGCAATTCAATTGCCTTTTTCAGCTTTTCATTGCTATTTTCGATGTCTTTCACGGCTCCATGAATAAGTTCCGAAGCCTCACCTTCAGTTCCATGTGCCAGATCGTGCAACTCCTCCGCATGATGAGCGTTATGACTGAGCATATACTTCAACAGAGCCAGCCTTTCCTCCGGTGACTCCGCTCCATGCTCATGGTCATGATGATGCTCGTGGTCATGATGGTGCTCATGCTCATGATGATGGTCATGTTTTTCTTCACACATATTGTAAAATCCTCCCCAATAGTTTTTCATATTTCACTGTCGGTTAGCTTTTCCTTCTACTAACCTCAATCACTCTAAAGATATTTCAAAAACGGGAAAATGTCAAACCAAAGCCGTGAAGAAGTAATAGTTTCGTTTCCATATTCTTCATGCCGGTCTGTAAGACCGTGCGGCTTGCAGTTCTTGCCATTAGAAACTCCTATTACTATGTATTTATGGTTAATATTCCTAACATCCAGCTAGGATGTTATCCATCTTATTGCTTAAGCTGTAGAATGAGTGA
>CAJOQS010000275.1 GCA_905236925.1 uncultured Lachnospiraceae bacterium
AGCGAGAACGACGAAGCATCGAGCTTTATCGTAACGTCTCTTGCCTCTCCTGCGGAAAGATGGAGCTTCTTCAGACCCTTAAGCTGACGCTCGGGAGCACCGTCGAAGCCGTACTCGACATATGCCTGTACCGTAACTCCGCCCGCAACGCTGCCTGTATTGGCAACCCTGACATCAATCTCAAGGACATCACCGTCGGCAAAAGGAACCTCGCCCGCGCAGGGGCTTCCATTCAGGCGGACAGCCTTGACCTTCTCCTCGAAGGTCGTATAAGAAAGACCGAAACCGAAAGGATAAAGCGGCTCCTCCTTCATGTAACGGTAGGTCCTGTTCTTCATGGAATAATCCGTGAAATCAGGAAGCACGTTCTTCTCGCTGTAGAAGGTAAGCGGAAGCTTGCCCTCGGGGCATGCCTTTCCGAAAAGTATCTGGGCAATGGCACTGCCGCCCTGTGCGCCGGGATACCAGCCCTGAATGATGGCTCCTACCTCGGAAGCGGCCTTGTCAAAAGCGAGCGCGCTGCCCGAAAGAACAACAAGGATAACGGGCTTTCCGCTGGCTGCGGCTGTATCAATGACCTCCTGCTGGAGACCGGGGAAGTTAAGGTTCGGCTTGTCGCCGCTGCCGTACTCGTTGCCGGTATCACCCTCTTCGCCCTCTAGCGTCGCATCGAGACCCATGCACAGAACAACAACATCGCTCTGGTCGCAAACAGCCTTGACCTCGGCTATGCGGTCATTCTCCTTGCTGAGACACGACATCCTGTTCTTGTACAGATGGCAGCCCTCCGAGAAGAATACCCTGACACCGGCCGCCTCGGCCTCGTGCCTGATACCCTCAAGAACGGTAACATATTCCGAAGCGGTTCCCTCGTAGTTGCCCACAAGAGCTTTCCTGTTGTCGGCATTGGGACCGATAACACCGATCGTCTTAAGTTTCGAAGCATCGAGAGGAAGCAGGTTCTTGTCGTTCTTCAGGAGCACGATGCACTCCTTCGCAACCTTCAGGTTCAGCTTGCGCACTTCTGGCGTGTCAACCTGCGAATAGTCGATCGATGCGTAGGGATTCCCCTCCGGAGCATCGAAAAGACCGAGCTTCATTCTTGTAGTCAGGACCCTTATAAGAGCCTCGTCGATAGCGTCCTCCGAGGTCAGACCCTCCTCCACGGCACCGAGCAGGTACTGGAAAATATCTCCGCAGTTCAGGTCGCAGCCGTTGTTAACAGCCAGTGCAACGCTCTCCTCCGGTGTGGATGTAACGTGATGGTTCTCGTTGATGTCCTTGATAGCCCAGCAGTCCGAAGTAACATGGCCCTTGAACCCCCATTCCTTGCGGAGGATGTCGATCAGCAGGCGCTTGCTCGCACAGCAGGGCTCGCCGTTGGTGCGGTTGTAGGCACCCATAACGGCCTCGACGCCTGCCTCCGTAACAAGAGCCTTAAAGGCGGGCAGATAAGTCTCGCGCAGATCCTGCTCGGAGCACTTTGCATCGAAGCTGTGGCGCAGGCTTTCGGGTCCGGAATGCACCGCAAAATGCTTTGCGCATGCCGCAGCCTTCAAGTACTTGTCATTGTCGCCCTGAATACCCTTGACGAAGGAAACACCGAGCCTTGAGGTAAGGTACGGATCCTCGCCGTAGGTCTCATGTCCGCGGCCCCACCTGGGATCACGGAAAATATTGATATTGGGAGCCCAGAAGGTCAGACCCTTGTAGATATCATGGTCGTCATATTTAAACTGCGCGTTGTACTTACCGCGGCCCTCGGTTGAGATGGTCTCCGCAACCTTGCCTATCATCTCCTCGTCAAAAGAGGCAGCAAGGCCAATGGCCTGAGGGAATACCGTAGCCACACCCGCACGAGCCACGCCGTGAAGAGCCTCGTTCCAGTAGTTGTAAGCCGGGATACCGAGCCTTTCGATGGCAGGTGCATAGTGCCTGAGCTGGAAAACCTTCTCCTCAAGCGTCATTTCGCCGACAAGCTTGGTCGCGCGTTCCCTGTATTCGTTCAGTAATTCGTCTTTGATCATAGATGTTGTCCTTTCTGTCCGTGATATATCCGCTCCGGTCTGCGCTTACTGCACGATACCGAATCCGAGAATCGTAAAATGTTTGTCCTCGTCGCCTTCATGCATCCTGACTTCTATGTGATGCACGGCGCTCTCCTGCTCCCTGATGATAATCTGCGCGTTGCAGTGGCACCAGCCCACATCATGGGGATTGATGGTCTTGACGAGCTTCCCGTCGACCAGAACATCCGCCCTGCCGTCGGCGTGGTCGGAAGAATCCTTGGTAACGATCAGCAGCCTTCTGCAGGAAACATCCATCGTAAAGGACCTGCGCCCATCCGTGTGCATCCAGTTAAAAGGGAACCTCGGAGACACACCCGGATCCATGTTCATCTCGCAGGACTGCAGAGCCGTGTCGGTATTTGAAAAATCCCCTTCGCTGATCTTGGCCCCGAAGGAATTCTCAGACCTGTCAATCAGATGAACGCCCTCGAAATCAGCGCTCCTAAGAGCCGGAAGCGAGTTGTAATCCGTTTCGGAATATGCATCCCCGGCATCCTCGGCGACCTTGTCGATCACGTTCATGATGCATTCGGACATGATGATATGCCCGATATTCGAGGGATGATAAACATCATAGAAATAGCTGCTCTTTGCGAGAACCCTGCCTTCCTCCTTCGAAAGATAGAACTGGGGTGTGACCGCGCGCTTGACGCTGGTCATCGGAAGGCCGTAATGACTGCCTATGGGGATCAGCCTGTCCTCAAGGTTGTAGTCATCGGCAAATACAGCAAATATAAGGATAACTGCCGGGTGCGAAGGACTGTTCAGGATGTTCCTTACAAGGCCCTCGTAGCAGTCACCCTCGGTCTCGTCACCGGCATCGTTCACCGCGAACTCGACAACAACAAGATCCGGGCTGTATTTGCCGTTTGAAAGCACATCCCTGTCATACCTTACAAGGCCCAGCTCGGAGGGTGTACCTCCCACACCGGCCTTGATATAGGTGGCCTTGCCGCCCTTCATATACTTCTTCTCGAAGCTCTCGAAGGTCTTTCTGGCATAGCACTCGGTATGGATAGGCGTAGCACCGGCTCCCTGGGTTATGGAGCCTCCGATAAAGGCAATCGTCAGATCGTCGCCGGCCTGCGCGCGCTCGATAACACGCTTCAGCCTGATGTCGCTGCCCTTGGAAACCAGCGAGTTGCCTATCATGGCTTTAAAGGCAGCCGAAGAAGTATCGATCGGATCGGGTTCCTCAAAAGGCGGAGCGGAAAAACCGTCGTTAAGGTACAGCCTGACATTGACTGTTGCAAGGAAACCGTTCTTTTCAAATTCAAAACGGATCTGCCCCGGAATATCGTCGTCATCGCTCCAGACAACCTCGGAGAATGGGATCAGATACTCAACACCGTCGGTCGTGACGGTCTGTCTGATGTTAGTTCCCGAAGAGTTCGCGTCGCTCTTCCCGTACATCTGAAAAACGAAGTCGCAGTTTTCGACATTCTTGCAGATAACTGACACCCCGAGTCCGTAAACGAGCTTTCTGAATCCCGCCGTGCTCTTCAGGAGCTCGAGGATGTTCTCATCGCTGATGTTGCCGACGATCTTGGCGGCGGTAATAAGCCTCGTATCGTTCTCGTAGATCGTGCATATCCCGCGTCCGTCAGCCGCGGGAGCAGCCGATATCTGCTTGTCGAGCATTATATAAAAGAATTCCCGGAGTCTTACCGGGTCTTTGGGTGCAATAGGTCCCATCTGGAAATACCTCCCCTCATGTGCGGAATGATATAGTATTCGCCAAATAAAACTATAAAAAAAAGCGCTTTCGCGCTCTAACCAATTAAAACGAATGATTTATCGTATTTTGCGAAAAGACTGAGGAAGACCCTCATGAGATCTCCCTCAGTCTGAAATCCTTATCATCATCGATTATCGAGATCATGATCTCGGCAAATTTCGGATCGAACTGCGTTCCGCTGCAGCGTTTGAATTCCTCTCTGACCTCGTCCTGATCCTTCGGAGTCGAGTAAGAACGCTTGGAAGTCATCGCATCGTAGCAGTCCGCAACACATATGATCCTGGCGGCCTCGGGGATCTCGTCTCCCATCAGTCCGTCGGGATAACCGCCGCCGTCATAGCGTTCGTGATGGCAGCGCGCTCCGGTTGAAAGCCCGGGTATCTCCGCAATGGTCTTAAGAATGTTGTAGCCGGCCAGAGGATGTGTTTTGATCGCCGCGAATTCCTCGGCGGAAAGCTTGCCCTTCTTGTTGAGTATATCCTCGTGGACGCCTATCTTGCCGACATCGTGGAGAAGTCCCATGCAGAAGATATCCTCGCACTCCTTCTCACTCTTTCCGGCGCGGCGGGCTATCTCCCTGGCATATTCGGCGACCCTCATCGAGTGGCCGTTGGTATACTTGTCTTTCATATCGATGGTCTTCGCAAAGGCCTCGGTGACTTCCTTGACGAGCTGCTTGTTCTCTTTTTCTTTCTTTTCGTAGGCCCTTGCCTGACGCATCATGAAGAGCTTTACGATAGAAGCTATGAT
>CAJOQS010000276.1 GCA_905236925.1 uncultured Lachnospiraceae bacterium
CTCCTACGGACTGACAGTATTCACGGAAGACAGCATTCCGCTTGATTTTGTTCCGTCAAGGCCCGTTCGCGTTGTCGATCAGTGGGTATTCCACTCAAGGCTTTACACCGCGGCAGAATTCGTTCGCACAAGGGACGATCTCGAGCTCATACAGCTCAATTCCTTCGGATGCGGCCTCGACGCGGTAACCACCGATCAGGTCAGCGAGATACTTGAAAACAGCAACAAGCTCTACACTCTGCTGAAAATAGATGAGGTCAACAACCTCGGAGCGGCCAGAATACGTATCAGGAGCCTGATCGCGGCAATGAACATGAGACGTGACAGGCAGATCACCTGCTCTCCCGGTCCGGTTGCATATAAAAAAACAGAGTTTACGAAGAAAATGCGTGAGGAGGGTTATACGATCCTTGCGCCGCAGATGAGTCCGATCCATTTTTCGATACTCGAGCCTGCCTTCAGGCGCTTCGGCTACAATCTCGAAATACTCGACAACGACAACCGAACCGCTGTCGATTACGGCCTCAAATATGTCAACAACGATGCCTGCTATCCCACGATATGCACTGTCGGTCAGTTCATGGAGGCAGTTCTTTCGGGACGTTACGATACCCACAAGCTGGCTATCATCATGACACAGACCGGAGGCTGCTGCAGGGCGAGCAACTATGTTTCGCTGATCAGGAAAGCCCTTGACCGCGTAAATATGTCCTATATCCCGGTCGTATCTCTGAACTATACCGGAATGGAGAAAAGCGAAGGTCTTGAGATCACTCTGCCCCTGCTGAAATCCGCCGGACATGCCCTCATTTACGGAGATGTACTGATGCGCTGCCTGTATCGTGTCCGTCCCTACGAGCTCGAGCCGGGTTCGGCAAACGCGCTGCACAAGAAATGGAATGACATCTGCGTAGACGAGATCATCAATCCGAAGAGCAGATACAGCTTCAAGCAGGTCATCCGTGACATGGTAAAGGAGTTCAACGAATTCCCCATCGATGAGACCGTCAGAAAGCCGCGTGTAGGCATAGTCGGCGAGATACTCGTAAAATACATGCCCCTTGCAAACAACCACCTTGTTGATCTTCTTGAAAAAGAGGGCGCAGAGGTTGTTGTGCCCGATCTGCTTGATTTCATCAACTACTGCCTGTACGACAACGATTACAAGCATGAATTCCTCGGAACCTCGCTTAAGAGCAAGGTCGTATCCGGCATCGCGATAGATATGATCGAGAAGCTCCGCGCACCTGCGGTAAAGGCTCTGAAGAACAGCAAACGCTTCGACCATCCGATCCGTATAGAAGAAGTCGCCGAATACGCAAAGCCCATACTTTCGCTCGGCAACCAGTACGGCGAGGGCTGGTTCCTGACCGGAGAAATGGCTGAGCTGCTCTGCAACGGCACTCCCAATGTGGTCTGCATTCAGCCCTTTGCGTGCCTGCCCAACCATGTTGTCGGCAAGGGTGCTATAAAGCGTCTCCGCCAGATCTATCCCGGCGCGAACATTGCCGCAGTTGACTACGACCCCGGCGCGAGCGAGGTCAACCAGCTCAACCGCATCAAGCTTATGATGTCCGCTGCGAGAAAGAATATGTAAAAAACAAAATACACGAACAGCAAAAAGCCCGGACCAAAACGATCCGGGCTTTGTTTTTTATCTGCTGATAATTATTTACTTAACATCCTTGATCGAGAAGCTGACTCTTCCCATCTTGTCCTTGCCGAGGCATACGCAGCGAACCTTGTCGCCGAGCGTGAGGACATCCTCAACATGGTTGATGCGCTCCTTGGCAATCTTCGAGATATGTACCATGCCTTCCTTGCCGGGAGCAAACTCGATGAAAGCGCCGAAGTCCTTGATCGAAACAACCTTGCCCTCGTAAACCTTGCCCTCTTCGAAATCGGACACGATGATGTTGATAAGGCGTATAGCCTCCTGCATCATATCTGCCTCTGTTCCGCATACCGATACGGCACCGTCATCAGTGATATCGATCTTAACGCCGGTAGTATCAATGATAGCATTGATGGTCTTACCGCGCTGTCCGACAACCTCGCCGATCTTGGCAGGATCGATCTGGATCTGGATGATCTTGGGAGCGTACTTGCTGACCTCGGGACGGGGCTCAGCGATAGCGGGCTTCATGCAGTTGTCCATGATGTAGAGACGTGCCTCACGGCAGCGTGCGATAGCGCCCTCTACGATAGGACGGGTAAGTCCGTGGATCTTGATATCCATCTGGATAGCGGTGATACCCTCGGTAGTACCTGTAACCTTGAAATCCATATCGCCGAAGAAGTCCTCAAGACCCTGGATATCGGTCAGAAGAACGAAATCGTCGTCCGTATCGCCTGTTACCAGACCGCAGGAAATACCCGCAACCATACGCTTGATCGGAACACCGGCTGCCATCAGTGACATGCACGATGCGCAGGTCGAAGCCATCGAAGTGGAACCGTTGGACTCAAATGTCTCCGATACGCAGCGGATAGCGTAAGGGAACTGCTCCTCTGTGGGAAGAACGGGGATCAGGGCACGCTCAGCCAGAGCTCCGTGACCGATCTCAC
>CAJOQS010000277.1 GCA_905236925.1 uncultured Lachnospiraceae bacterium
CAAGGTCGGCCCGGATATGGAAGCCGCGGAAAAACGGCTTGCCGGAGAAGGAAAAACTCCGCTGTTCTTTGTCCGTGACGGAGAACTGCTCGGGATCATAGGGGTCGCCGATGTTATAAGGCCGGATTCGGCACGCGGAGTCGAGGAGCTTCGGAACATGGGCATCGAGGTCGTAATGCTGACCGGCGACAACGAGCGGACCGCCGCTGCGATAGGACGCCAGGCGGGCGTTGACCGTGTTGTTGCGGGCGTGCTCCCGGACGGCAAGGAGGCTGTTATCCGCGACCTGCAGAAAAACGGAAACACCGCAATGGTCGGAGACGGCATCAACGACGCGCCCGCGCTCACCCGCGCGGACCTCGGCATTGCCATCGGAGCCGGAACCGATGTTGCGATAGACAGCGCGGATGTCGTGCTGATGAACTCGGGACTGACCGATGTTTCGGCAGCAGTCAGGCTGAGCAGGGCGGTATTGAGGAACATACGGGAAAATCTTTTCTGGGCTTTTGCATATAATCTGCTGCTGATACCGATGGCTGCGGGCCTGTACCGCGGCATCGAGATGAAGCCCATGTGGGGAGCCGCGGCGATGTCTCTCTCAAGCTTCAGCGTCTGCATGAATGCACTGAGGCTGAATCTCTTCAAGCTGCATGATGCAAGGCATGACCGGAAGATAAAAGTAAAGAATAAGATCAGGGAGGAAAAAACCATGACGAAAACTCTTAAGATAGAAGGTATGATGTGCGAGCACTGCGAGGCACGCGTGAAGAAGACTCTCGAGGCCATTCCCGGAGTCGAGAATGCCGCTGCGGATCATAAGGCCGGAACCGCGGTCGTAACACTGAGCTCGGACGTTGCCGATGATGTTCTGTCATCTGCTGTTGAAGCGCAGGATTACAAGGTTCTCGGAGTGGAGTAAGGCCCTCTCCCGGCGGCGTGGGACTTGACGGAATACAGTGCTCTGTGTTATAGTCTGAGTATAACACTAGGCGCGTGACTGTAAGGAAGGAGGCGGCGGATTTGATCTATTACATTGATTTCAGCAGCGATGAAGCATTTTATCTTCAGCTGCGCAACCAGATCATTCTTGGGATCGCGACGGCCCGGCTCCGGGACGGTGAAAGTCTCCCTTCGGTCCGCGACATGGCTGAGACCATCGGCATCAACATGCATACGGTCAACAAAACGTATTCGATGCTGAGGCAGGAGGGTTATCTGCGTCTTGACAGGCGCAGGGGCGCCGTAGTCTCGGTGAATCCCGACCAGCACAGGAAGCTGGAGGCTTTTAAATCCGGACTTAAGGTCAGCCTTGCGGAGGCGCTCTGCAACGGTCTGACAACAGAGGACATACATACCGCTGTGGATCAGGTGTTGGACGAGATCATCGGCCAATGATTATTTGAGAAGAGGGATCGTATGATTTGTGATATTTGTCATTCCAGAGAGGCAAGGGTCATATATACCGAGATAATTAACGGGCAGAAGCGCGAGCAGCATCTGTGCGAAAACTGCGCCGGCGAGCAGACCCGCGCGATAACCGAGAAGCTCGGGAACGAGATCAATATCGGCTCTATCCTTTCGGGAATCCTGCAGAACTATGCCAAGGGGCTTGCTGCCAAGTCCTCGAATGAGCCTGTCTGTCAGCGCTGCGGCATGACCGCCTCGAAGCTGATAAAGGACGGAAGGCTCGGATGTCCCGAATGCTACAACGCTTTCTCGATGATACTTGAGAAGAATCTTAAAACCGTGCAGGGCGGAGTCGAATACCACGGCAAGGTTCCGGTAAACGCTATCAAGGTGGATATCGCTCCCGCAGCATCCGCGGGCAAGACCGCCGCCGATGTCATGAAGGCAGCCACGGACGAGATCGTCCGCAGGAACACCCGCAAGAAGCGCCCTTCGAAGAAGGCCGGCGCGGATGAGTACAGGGAGCTCCTTCAGAAGGCCCTTGAAGAGGAGGACTACGAGGAGGCGGCAAGGCTCCGCGACCTCATAAAGGAGGCGGCTGAGGTTCCGGAAGGGAAGAAGGCCGCTGCGGAAGGAAAGAAGACTGCTGCGACGGGCAAGAAGACCGCTGCGGAAGGAAAGAAGACTGCTTCTGCAGGCAAGAAGGCTGCCACGGTTGAAAAGAAGGCTGCTGCGGCTGGCAAGAAATCTGTCTCGGCAGGCAAGAAGGCTGCCGCGGATGGCAAGAAATCTGCTTCGGAGAAAGCACCCGTGAAGGGGGGCAGGAACCGGTGAGCAATAACACTATCAAATGGTACATGCAGCAGAAGGCATACGATGACGTTGTTGTTTCGAGCAGCGTCAGACTTGCGAGGAATCTCGCGGAGTATGACTTCATGGACAGGATAAGCAACGACGACGCCATGCGGCTCGTCGAGCAGGTCAGGTCACTGACCCCGGAGCTTGCGGGCAGGGAGTGTACGGAGTATTATTCCTGCAATGTCAACAGGCTTCCGGAGAACGAGAAGGACTCGCTGGTCGAGATGTCATCGATCACCAGGGAGCTTGCAGGCAAGAAGCAGGCTTCGGGACTGATAATCTCCGAGGACGAGAGCATCAGCATCATGATCAACGAGGACGATCACATCAGGATCAGCGCCATTTCCCCCGGCAACAACATGCGGAGCGCGTTTGCCGATGCCAACCGCATCGATGATTTCTTCGATTCGAGGATGCGCTACGCGTTCAGTGACCGCTACGGATATCTTACAACGAGTACGGCGGATGTCGGGACGGGCATGAAGGCCACTTATGTTCTTTCGCTTCCGGCGCTTACGATCTCCGGAAAGCTCAACGCGATACGCGATGAGGCCGCCAAGTGCGGAGCCGTGTTCAGGGATGTTATCTCGGAGGACGGCAAGAACCTCGGTTACCTGTATTCGGTCTCAAACCAGAAGACCCTCGGAGTCACCGAGCAGGAGATCATCGAGAACCTCGATCAGGTTGTCAGCCAGCTGACCGGCATCGAGCGAAAGGGAAGGATCGCCTGGGTCGAGAACAATCATGACGATGTTGAGGATAAGGTGTTCAGGTCCTACGGGGTATTGAAGCACGCGAAGCTTATCAAGCTTAAGGACGCGATGGCGCTGCTTGCCCAGCTCAAGTTCGGATCGGACACGGGACTCATCCGCCTGGGCGGAGGAGGAGCGGATCTTTGCAGGCTCATGATGGAGATCCAGCCCGCGAACATCATAAAGTACTACAAATGCGGAGCGGATCAGGTTGAGATAGAACGCGCCAGGGCGAAGTATCTTAACGAGAAGCTGCCTGCGATAAGCAACAGCAATTGACACATAGGAGCATACCGGAATGGACGAGAGATTTACAGAGCACGCCAGAGAAGCGCTGAACCAGGCAGGTGAGGTGGCTTCCAGGCTTGCGCATAATTATATAGGGACCGAGCATCTTCTGATAGGGCTTGTCCGCGCGGGGGGAGTCGCTTCCCGCGTACTTGAGGAAAACCTTGTCGACGAGGATAAGCTGCTCGAGCTGGTGAACCAGCTGATCTCACCCGGATCGAGGGTGGGATTTGCCGAGGTCGAGAACCTCACTCCCAGAGCGAGAAGGATCATCGACAGGAGCTTCAAGGAGGCCGCGAAGCTCAATTCGAAGAAGGTCGGTACGGAGCATCTTCTGATCGCAATGCTCCGCGAAGGCGACTGCATAGCGGTCCGCCTTCTCAACACGATCGGAGTTAATATTCAGAAGCTGTATTACGACACGATGGCAGCGTCCGGCGTGGACGCCAACCAGCTCAAGCATGAGCTGAAGGCCGCGGGCGGAAGCGTCAGAGAAAAGACCGCGACGCCGACTCTCGACCAGTACAGCAGGGACCTCACCGCCTATGCGCGTGAGGGCAAGCTTGACCCCGTGGTCGGCAGAACCGACGAGATCGAGCGCGTTATCCAGATACTCAGCCGCAGAACGAAGAACAACCCCTGCCTTGTCGGTGAACCCGGCGTAGGCAAAACAGCGATAGTCGAGGGCCTTGCCCAGAAGATCATCACCGGGGACGTGCCCGACACCATCAGGGACAAGCGCGTCGTAACGCTCGATCTTTCGGGAATGGTCGCAGGCTCGAAGTACAGCGGAGAATTCGAGGAGAGGATCAAGCGTGTCGTTGCAGAGGTCGTTTCCTCCGGCAATGTAATGCTTTTCGTCGATGAGCTTCATACGATCATCGGCGCGGGCGGCGCGGAAGGCGCTATCGATGCCTCCAATATCCTGAAGCCCTCTCTTGCGAGGGGCGAACTTCAGATGATCGGCGCTACCACACTTGATGAATACAGGAAATATATTGAGAAGGATCCTGCCCTGGAGAGGCGTTTCCAGCAGGTAGCCGTGGAGGAGCCCACCGTTGACGAGGCGGTAAGGATCCTTAAGGGTCTCCGCCCGAGGTACGAGGAGCATCATAAGGTCATCATCACCGACGATGCTCTCGAGGCCGCAGTCAAGCTCGGAAACCGTTATATCAACGACCGCTTCCTTCCGGACAAGGCTATCGACCTTATGGACGAAGCGGCATCCAAGGTGGCTCTGAGCATCTACAAGCCCTCGCCCCGCAGAAAGCAGCTCGAGGAGAAGCTTGACAAGCTCAACGAACAGAAGGAAAATGCCATCAAGAGCGAAGCCTACGAGGAAGCCGGCGCGATCAAGAAAAAGCAGCAGCGCATACGCAAGGAGCTTGATAAGCTCGACGAGGAGACAATAAAGCTCCGCGAAAACTCCCAACTTAAGGTCACCGAGGAGGAGATCGCGGACATAGTTTCCGGCTGGACCAAGATACCTGTCAAGAAGCTTGCGGAGGGCGAGAGCGAGAAGCTTCTCAAGCTTGAAGAAACCCTGCACAAGAGGGTTATCGGCCAGGAGGACGCCGTTGTCGCGGTCGCTAAGGCCATCAGAAGAGGACGCGTCGGTCTGAAGGATCCGAACAGGCCCACGGGATCGTTCCTGTTCCTCGGCCCCACCGGTGTCGGCAAGACAGAGCTTTCCAAGGCCCTTGCAGAGGCGGTATTCGGAACCGAGGATTCGATAATCCGTGTTGATATGTCCGAATACATGGAGAAGCACAGTGTTTCGAAGATGATAGGCTCGCCTCCGGGATATGTCGGCTTCGAAGAGGGCGGACAACTCTCGGAAAAGATCAGAAGGCACCCCTATTCGGTGGTTCTGTTCGACGAGATCGAGAAGGCGCATCCCGATGTGTTCAACATACTGCTCCAGGTTCTCGACGACGGACATATCACCGACGCTCAGGGCCGGAAGATCAGCTTCAAGAACGCGATAATTATCATGACATCGAACGCGGGCGCGCAGAATATCGTTTCACCCAAGACTCTCGGTTTTGCTTCGTCCAGTGACGCGAAGGCGGATTACAACAGGATGAAGGAAGGCGTCATGGATGAGGTAAGGCGCATGTTCAAGCCCGAATTCCTGAACCGTATCGATGAAATGATCGTATTCCACTCTCTGAGCAGGGAGGATATCAGGAAGATCGTTTCGATCATGACCGGAAGGATCATCAAGCGAGCGGCGGAGGAAATGTCGATCAGGCTCAGGATCGACGATTCGTTTACCGATTATGTTGCCGAAAAGGGATTTGACGAAAAGTACGGAGCCCGTCCTTTAAGACGCGCGATACAGACCGATCTTGAGGACCGTCTCGCAGAGGAGATCCTCGAGGGACGCGCGAACGAAGGGGATACCGTTACCGTCACATATAACAAAGAGAAGAAACAGGTCGTTTTCAAAAGGCGTACACCCACTAAAACAAAGCAGGAGGAGAAAGCATGAAGACAGTTGAAGCATTGATCAGAAACGAAGCCGACGGAACTATCAGTTTCGGAGATTTCACTCTGGGAGCGAAAGGAAAGGTTTCGGATTTTGACCACAACGGAGACCTCTACAAGGTTAAGACGTTCAACGAGATAACCAAGCTTGAGCGCAACGAGAACTTTGTTTATGAATCGGTTCCGGGATCAGCGGTATTCAATTTTAAAGCGGACGGGAACGAGGTTTCATTTTCGGTTACGGGCGCGGAGGATGTTCAGATAACCCTCGAGCTTGAGCCCGATAAGGAATATGATGTCAAAGTCGGCGGCAGCACCCTCGGACGCATACGCACCAACCTCGGCGGAAAGCTCGTATTCAGCGTTGAAGCAAGGATGGACGAGCCCACACCGGTTGTTGTTACCAAAATCTGATTAATGACTCTTTAAAGGGATCGGCAGAAGCCGGTCTCTTTTTTTGAAAAAAAGTGTTGACAAATGAATGCACCGGTGTATAATATGCATTATATTCAAAAAATGATGCATAAATATTCAATGGAGGAAGCGATATGGATAAAAAGGATATTAAGAAGGTAGTACTTGCATATTCGGGCGGACTTGACACATCGATCATCATTCC
>CAJOQS010000278.1 GCA_905236925.1 uncultured Lachnospiraceae bacterium
CTCTCCTCTTCCACAAAGGCTATCCTGTTAAGCCTTGTATAGCTTTCAACGAAGCCTGCGGAAATGATACCTGTGGGGATAGCCACCATTCCCACTCCGAGGAAGGAGATAACTATCGCCATTATGCGTCCGCCCACGGTTATGGGATAAATGTCTCCGTAGCCTATGGTGAGCAGGGTCGAAGCCGACCACCATATACCGGAAAATGCGTTTTTGAACACCTTGGGCTGCGCCTCATGCTCGAGTGAATACATGCACAGCGAGGAAGCGATCATGAGTATCAGGACCATCACAACTGAGGAAAAGATCTGCTTTTTCTTCTCGTTTATAACATCAAGGATGACACTGAAGGCATCATATCGCGAATTGATCTTGAACAGCCTGAATATCCTGATCACCCTGAAAACCCTGAACGCCACCGCTCCCGCAGGAAAGATGATAGGCAGATAGTAAGGGAAGAAGGTAAGCAGATCGACGATGCCCGAAGCGGAGAAAACAAAGGCGAACAGCGCCGCGGCTCTCGTTTTGCCCGGGAAAAGGATATCCGAGGTCCAGAGCCTCAGTATATACTCGACCGTAAAGATAATCACCGAAACAAGCTCAACGGCATCGATTATCCCGCTGTAGCTTCTGAGCTCAGAATAAGTCGACATGATGGAGGCAGCCAGACTGGCCAGTATCACGATCGTAATACCGATATCAAAAAGCCTACTCGGAACGTCACCGACGTTTCCTATCTGGATGATATCGTATACTCTCTTTTTAATTCTTCCCTGAGTTGAACTCATCGTTTTCCTTCCCTTCCGGATGCCGAAGGACGGGCCTAACGCGCAGGTCCGCCGTTCAGTTCGTTCCATGCGGCCAGATATCCGTACGCGATCCAGAACGAATCCCTCGAAACAACGCTTCGGAGCATACCGGCTGCCTTTTCACCGTTGCCGCTGTGCTCCAGCAGGCAAGCATATCCGTACGCGAGCATGGCGTATTCAAGGTCCTCGGGCTCTTCTTCCGTGATCTTTACGAATTCCTCCTCGGAAAGCTCGCCCGCAGCCAGCGCCATGACTCGTTCATACGAGGTATGATGTCCCACTTCCATATCCTTATGATACATCCCGAGAAGCTCCGGCTCAACCCCCATTTTCCATGCTGCAAGAGTGTTCCAGTACATTGCCGCTATCCCCATCTCGTCACCGACCAGTGCGAAGGACTTTTCCGTCTCCTCCATTGCCGAAGTGTAGTCTCCTCCGAGATAATAAGCGATCCCGAGTCTGTAGCTGATATCTCCCTCGTCCATTCCGAATTCCCGGCAGCGCAGAAGGTCTGCTACGGCCTTTGAGGGCTGAATGGTATTCAGGAACCTGGTGGCTCTTGTCCTGACAAGTTCCCTGTCATCGGGAGATTCTTTGATAAGCCCGTCATATATTTCTATAGCTTCGCGGAACCTCAGCTGAAAATTCAGGGCCTTCGCAAGCCTTGTAAGGCCCTCTGCGTTTTCATCGCCCCTTGCCTTGGCAGTATCAGGATCGTCCGTAACGCTACATATCCCTCCCGCCAGCTGGCTGTCCGGCATTGCATGATTCTCCGAAAAATATGAATGCTTCATCATTGTTCCCTGATAGTCTCCCTCCCGGCATCCATCCACAGACTGATGAGATAGAATGCCATCGATAGCAGCATAATGCATAATCCGGGTACCAGAAGGTATGCATATGCCTGTCTTAAAAACGCCCCGCGTTTGTATGCGAAATTGATCATGGTTCCCCATGTGGGGTGATACAGGTCACCAAAGCCCAGAAAGCTGAGCGTCGATTCCATCATGATGCAGCTGTTAACTCCCAGAAGAAATCTTGACAGCAAAAGCTCCCAGAGGTTCGGGACGATATGGTGCACGGCGATATGCAGGCGTGAAAAGCCCTGTACGGTGCAGGCCTCGATAAACGGCTGAGTGTGAAGATGCTGAACCTGGGCGCGCACCGCTCTCGCAGTACCGACCCAGCCGAAAGCTGCGATCAGGAGGATAAGATGTATCCTTCCCGATCCGACAAAAGCCGCAATGACTATGAGGGATATCAGTCTCGGCAGTAGCATGAATACGTTGATAAGACCGTTGAACAGCCCACCCACAGGTCCGTCCGCAGCCGCAAGAGTTCCTATGACCGTCCCGAGGAGCATAGTCAGTATGCTGCTTGCAAGGCCTATCACCAGAGTGTCAGCGGTTCCGTAGACAACTTCGGTAAATATGTCATACCCCAGGGCATTGGTCCCGAGTAAATGTCCGTTCCCCGGTGCTTGCCAGGCCGAAAAGGCTTCTTTGGGACCGTACGCGGTAAACAGCCGCGGGCATATTGCCGCCGCCGTAAACAGGCCCAACAGTATGACCCCCGCCAGAAGGGGGATAAGCTTACGTCTGTGCATTGTTATTCCCCCTTAACATGTGCGGATCCATCAGCAGACATACCAGATCCGTAAGGATTATAGAAACCGTCATTATAGCGGTCGTCACGAACAATATCCCCTGCATCAGAGGATAATCCAGCGTATAAACAGCGTCCGTGAGAAGCTTTCCCATTCCGTTGACCGAGAAAATGTTCTCGACTATGAGTGACCCGCCGACGCATAGTCCGACGCTCATTCCCACCATGGCAACAAAGGGCTGCGCGATATTCTTGAGAATATATGACCAGCGTATCTTTGCCGGCGACAGCCCGCGCTCCTTTGCGTAAAGGACATA